>CAKZMA010000603.1 GCA_937127375.1 uncultured Coleofasciculus sp.
AGTTTAACTTGTGTGCAAATTTACTAGCTTTTTCCCGGCTCACCAGCTTACTTTTTAATTCAGTAATTTTACCTTGATTTAGAGTAGGGTAATTTTCATGTAAATAATCAACTACAACAGCATTTAAAATTGCATCGCCCAGAATTGCCTGTCTTCTGTAATCACACTCCTGCTTGTCTTTTTGCTGCGAATTTAAGTTGCGGTCTTCATAGATATATGAAGGATGCGTCAGGGCAATTTCCAGCAACTCTGTATGGTTAAAATCAGCAATGTTAATTTCCTTTTTAACAGTCTCTATATTTATATCCATAATTCAAACTATAAATTGAACTGATAGTAGCAATTCTATGTGCAATCTAGGTTTTAAATTTCCTTAAATTTTCCATCTGAGTCAACGTACCCAACAACTCGTGCAGATTTAGTAACACTGTTGGACTGTAATTCTGTTAGATATCTTTCTAACTTCAGCCCATTTTGATAAGTTTCACTAACAAAAACTACACAACAATCAACTTTATCTTTCTTGCTATCACTAGCAATATCTTTTATTTTTATCTCCAGTAGGGTTTTATAATTAGCTATCGAATAATTCATTATATGCACTTTTATCCTCTTGACTTTTTCGTCATTATCTGTGATTAGAAACATTAAACACTTGTCCGGAGCCTTGGTAATCTCCTGGTGAGGATTCTGACGCTTTAACCACTCAAAAACGGCTGCTTCTACTGTAGCTACCGAGTCATAGACTCTATCTGCATAATCATAGAAAGCGCTATCGTCATCTCGATGAGCCAGCAAATAGGAGCGTAATTCCTTTTTGCTCATTGTCTGAAAATTAGGTTGCATTGTCATAAATTAACTCACCATCAGGGTCAATTAATATTTCTATATCGTCCCCAGCCAGAATAAACAAATTGCCTGTGCGTTCATCGATGCGAACGAGGAAAATAGGCTGGTACATCCTGGTTAAAGCATAACAAACTAAGTAACACTTCGATGCCTGGACTGCCGTTGGAAAAAATTTTCATCCTCCATGCAATTTAGTCTATCTAGTTTACATTTTTCCAGCCCTTGAGACTTTAATGCTTACCCTATAGCTGCACAACGATCGCACGGACAGAACGTTAAACTGACTGCCAAAGCTTAATTTTGCGATCGCTCCCCGCGCTGACGAGAATATCCCCATGGGGACTAAAGGCTAGAGAACGAACGGGTTGAGAATGCCCTGACAGCTTGGTTAATCGTTGACCATTTTGAACATCCCACAATTCAATTAGCGCACCACTTCCACTGGCGAGAACTTGACTATCGGGACTAAATGCCAAAGCCGCCACGCCAGGTGACTCGGGGGCAAACGTCCGTAATACTTTACCCGTTTGGGGATTCCAGAGGGTTATGGCTCCACTGCTACCACTGGCAAGCATCAGACCATCTGGGCTAAATTCTAGGCAGGTAATGTTTGTAGACTGATTGGTAAACGTCATTAGCGGTTTACCATTATGAGGATTCCACAGTTCTAGGGTGCCATTTAAACTGCCCACGGCACAACTATGACCATCGGGGTTAAAGGCAATATGTCGGGCTGAATCGGAATTTCCAGCTAAAATACGCAGCAATTTACCTGTTCGTACTGCCCAAAGTTTAATTTCCCAATCCCCGCTACTAATTAAAATCTGACCATTGGGACTAAATACAATATCTCGCACCCGATCCGCACGACTGACTAAGGTATTGATCAATTTTCCGGTGCTAAGTGACCAGAGTTTGATCGTTTTATCAAAACTGCCACTGGCTAAAATCTGACCATTTGGACTAATTGCCACACAAGTTACACGGTGGCTATGTCCAGTTAAGTTATGCAAAGGTTTGCCGAGGCGTAATGCCCACAGCTTGATGGTTTTATCATAACTGCCACTGGCTAACGTCTTCCCATCTGGACTAATCGCAATGGCACGAATCTCATCCGTATGTCCCGAAAGCGTCCGACGCAGTTTCACCTTTTCCCAGGGATTGGGTGAGTTGGGAATAGGCAATAACTGAGTAATCAGAGACATCAGTCCTTTGGCTTTGGACTGAATTGGCGATCGCGTCTTGATCGGGATCGGTGCTGGTGGCGGTAACTCAGGCTTGGGCGCAATAATGTCTTCAATACAACGGCGAATCATAGCTGGGGTCTGCGGTCGCTGACCAGGAAATGTCGCCATGAGATAATCAATTAAATCCGCTAATTCTTTACTAACTTGCGGCGCACTCTCTCGCCATTGCAATTTGCCCGTCCGGGGATGAGACTCAAAATCGTTGGGAGATTTGCCGGTGAATAAGTAGACAAAGGTGCGACCTAGGGCAAAGAAATCCGATTGCGCCACCGCTTTGCCTTCCATTTGCTCTGGCGGTGTATACCCACTGGAGATAATCACGGTGCCGGTTTCATCTTTTTTTTGCCGTTGTAAGTAGGTTTCGGTAATCTCCCGCACCGCCCCAAAGTCAATTAATGCCAGTTGTCCATTAGGTCGCAGGATAATATTGGAGGGCTTGATATCTCGATGGATTAGCTCTTGTTGGTGCAGTTGTTCTAAAATATCGACCAATTGTTTCAACCACGCGATCGCCTGGTTTTGAGTTAGACTCAGAAGCGGTTTGTTCCGACGCGATCGCCACTGCTTTAACGTAAGCCCCTCAATTTTCTCCATGACTATGCAGTGCAAGGAGACTTCTGTCCCCTGTGACCAGACAAAATAGCCATCTGACTTAACTCTGGGAATACCAGGATGTTGAAGCCGACTCAAGACCATAGCTTCCCGCTGGAATAAGGATACAGCTTTTTCTTTCGCATCATGGCTATAGAACCGATCCAGATTCAGAACTTTCAGGACTTTGGCAATTCCCTGATCATCGACTTCAAAGGTTTGACTAAACCCACCTTTACCGAGTGTTCGCAGGACTCGATAACGGTTTTGAAGCAACAGGTTGGGGTATATCATGAGGGGGGTTAGAAACAGTAATCTTGGCTACGTCGCAGTATCACTTATCTCTTTTTGCTTCGCCGCTTATGCCAAACCTCTAGGGTCTGCTTATAATCTGCCTTCAATCGCATCCAGTAAGTTGATCGTGTTAAGTCGTGCATATCCCACCATTTGGTCAGATGTTCCTTCTAGTATAGAAAGAATCGCTTTAAGTTGATCATCTAGGCGATCTGTGTCTTTTAACACATACAATCGATCCCTGACGCGAGTAAGAATTAGGCGAATTTGTAGCGTCTTCAGATCATCGGATACCTGTTCTTTGACTAGGGCATGACTCCTGAGTAGCCCCAGTTGACTTACGGATTTGGTTTGACAAACAGTTGAAATTTGCTGACACACCTGGTCAATAAATTGATTGGTGGCATACTTCAACAGAGCCGGCTGAATGGTAAAAATCGCTTCATTGGCTTCGGCATTGGGTTCTTTTTCCAACAGCGATCGGCGTTTGAGGGATTCCAACGCTGCCAGGAGTTTCGATAAGGATGTTACCGAAAACTTCATTGCCTCTTTTAATTCCGAAATTGAAAGCGGCTGATTTTCCAGTGCCAACCAATAAATGATTTCCTGTTCTAAAGGAGATAAACGTTGGAATTGTTGATTAAAAACATTCGGTAGAATATCACCAATAATCAATGTACTTTGCTCTAAAAATTCCGAAATATTTCCGTCAAATATTTCTTGGATAGTTGTTGCCATAATTTTTAGGGCTAACGGATTGCCGCGATAAAGCTGAATCAGGGCATCAGCACTTGACTTTAAGGAGGAAAATCCTTTCGTTTCTAAAATGCGTTTGGCATCCTCCGCACTTAAGCCTTTGAGTTTGAGTTCTCGAACAGGGAGTTTTGTACCCGCTAATGAGGCAATTTCTATCGGTTTTTCCCGACTAATCAGCAGTAAGCAACTTTGATGGCGTTCTTCAGCCATGCGCCTAATCAGTTCCCCGTAGTCTTGATACCCTTCTCGATAATGTCCGGCTAACCTGCCACTACTCATGATAGTTTCCACATCATCGAGGAGCAACAAACAGCGATGGCGTTGGCAGTAATCCATCAGTCGCGAAATTTGACCGTTAGCGGTATCGGGTAACTCTTGTTCCTTACCCTCCGATAAAAAGTCGATTACCTCAGTGAGGAGATCACCCAGGGGTGAAGCATGACGTAGCGATCGCCAGATCACATATTCAAAGGAAGATTGTACCTGTTCAGCTACCTTCGCTGCCAGGGCGGTTTTACCGATTCCCCCCATTCCCAGGAGTGCTACGATACGACAGCGTTCTTTGACAATCCATTGGTCTAGCTGTTTCAGTTCCGACGTGCGACCGTAAAAGATGGAGATGTCAATGGTTTCTCCCCAATCTTGGCGACTACCACTATTGGAGGGTGTCGTCTTGCCTTGATCGACAATTTCTTCCCAGTTGAGTCCTAAAACGTGACAATATGCTTTAAAGGCATGAGCGCTAATGGGTTGTCTTCCGGCTAAAAACCGCTTCCATGTCCCTTGGGAGAGTCCACTGGCATAAGGTCCGCCAGTATACCACGGTTTATCCGGTTCTAGTATTCGACTAGCCTCAAGCAAGCAGGTGTCGTCATCGTCAAGACTCCAACTCCACCCCTTTTCGTTTCTGGCTTGCTTGATTTTAGCGAGTCCCCCTTGAGAGGCTTTAAGAGTCGGCACTGTCTCACCTTAGTTTTGCCATTTGTCAAGATCGATTTTAGTGCAATTTATAACGTTATGGATAAAAGCACACATTCAAAGGTGTCATGACCCAAATAATGGAGTCACGCTCATTATGCCCTGAACTAAAGTAATCTTCCAGAAGGCTGGCGTTTATTGTGACAATTGTATCATATATACTGTTGAGCTAAAGAGCAATTACCTGGTACTGTCCAATATCAAATCGGGCAAAGCCAGTTAATTGTAGGGGCGGGTTTAGCCATTCAAGCTAGCTTTTTATTAATAACTGAGCAACAAAACCCGCCCTTATTCAAAGGTAATGGTCATTGGTATTATTTCATGGGTCATTCGTCAAGTCGTTCTCAGCTTTAATACAGACGCGCCGAGTTAAGTTAGGGGTTTTATCCTGAACGTTATTGGTAAAATCTGTCCCGACAAACGTAAGTAAAGGGCGGGTTTTGTAGCCAAGCTAGGGAAAACAATCAACATTAGTTCCTAAACCCGCCCCTACAAACAGATTCCCTTGACAGAAGCGAAGGGTCAACACTCGATCTGGGCGGGTTTAGTCGCATCTGGGTTAGGCAAGAAACGATAATAGTGAATCAATCTAGAGAACCCGGAACTCTTACTCCTCTAATTCAGGTGGTGAATCAGGGAGAGACTCAGGCTGTTCTATCGGTTGGGGAGGCGAAAAGCGATCGCGCATTTGTTTGAATGCTTGGGGATTGAGTAACCACTGGGCAATAAACACAGCAGCGCCCGCCGAGAGGATAATCAACAGTATGCCAAAAACTCCGATGATGATCTTGAACCAATCCTGACTAGAGGATGCGACTTCAACGTCTATGGGTTCGGACATTTCCTCGTCCTCCTCACCAACAGGTTCCTCTGCGCTTGGCAATTGAGTCTCTAACTCGATAGTCTGGGCATTATTTTCCAGTTGTAATCCTTCCAGATTCAGCACCACCGGATATTGTGGAGAAACACCACAATAGGTGAGAACAACGGAAGCATTATCATAACCATTCCGTTGATTTGCCTGATCAACCAGAAACCGTACCCCTGCTTCTAGAGATAGCTTGCCACTGAACACATCTTTGGCAAAATCCGCATAAACAGACTCGATCAAATTGTTATCACTTACCCCATCTGAACAGAGCAACAATAAACCATCTTCCTCTATAATCAAACGGCTTACATGGGGAGAAAGAGACTCCGCATCCTTGGTTCCTACGGCTTGGGTCAATGCGCCAGAATCGGGGCGCTGTAAGGCATGACGGTACAAACTTCGACCCACCCTGACTTCCCGCGTTGCCACATCATCATCGACAGTAAGCTGTTGGCAGTAGTCGGGAGTGATCCAGTAGGCACGACTATCCCCGACACTGGCAATGTAGAGTTCATGACTATTGCCTTCGCTATCCGATTGAATCACCATTTGCGGTAATTGTAGGGCTAGGGTTAAAGTTGTACCCATACGCCGCCGGGATTCTCGCTCTTGTTGATCGTTGCAGGAAGCAATTAAATTATTCACCACGCGAATAATTGCTGCTAGCTGTTGGGCGACTAAACTCGGACTCATCAGTTCCGGATCTTCAAGTAACTCAGCTAGCAATGCCCGCACCTGGATTTTCACCGATTGGATTGCCATGTGGCTGGCAACTTCACCGCCTTCATGTCCACCAATTCCATCACAGACAATGGAAAGGTGGGGGATCAGGGGATCGGGTTCTGGAGTCAGATCCGATCGCAGGGGATAGCAACTATCTTCATTGTGGTCATGTAAAGGACCTGTATCCGTGAGTCCAGCGACTTCTAAACGTAAGGGTTGTTGCGAAGATTGAGCCAACAGAAGCTGATTAAGCTGAACGGCAATTGCCTCAAAGGAGGGATTAGGCGTTTGCATTTGCTGAGCGATATCTCGCAGTTGATCCGCCACCGCCACGGATGCTGTGCGACACCAGGATTCCCAACATTTTCCAAGCTGTTGCAGACTTGCCTGAGTTCGGGAGTGGGGTAGGGTTGTTGTACCTCCGGATGTACCTGTTGATGAGTCTTTTTTGTCACGGTTAATTGACGCTGAGACCGATACGGGATCAGAATCCGTCGTTCCATTCCTCACCAGTTCCCGCAGTCGCACCCGCCAGCCTTCGACTCGCACCTGTTCGGGATCAACCAGGGTAGCGGCTACACCTAATTCAGCGAAGGGTTGCCATAACTCTAGAATTTGCCATAACCAATAGATCTGACGCACCGGGGACGCTTTTGACCAAGCTGTGGTGATTGCTGGATAAAGTTCGCCGTTGTTGTCAATCGGGACATTTTCCAGCAAAATAATCGGCGTAGTCGATTTAGAGTCTGCCCCGGAACAAACGCCATAAACCTCTGGAACGTGGAGACGATGGGGATACAGGCGTAGATAGGGGAGAAACATGCCACTTATGCGATCGGGCGTATCAGGTAACTCCTCTGGGTGCAGATCCAGCCAAATTTGGGGCGCGACGACTTGATACCGTTCGGCAACCATTTCCCCCACGGGGATCGATGCAGCCGTTGCACCCACTGCCCACAGATAACGATTCGTTTGCGGCTGATCAGTACTCATAAATCTTAAAAAATAATTTTGGAATGAATTGGCAACTGGAGTGTTTTAATACCAAGCGTCCCGATTCAGAGTTGAATTCTGTGTCATTCCCCTAGAATTAATAAGCATAATCAAAACACGGCGCTGTGTCTATAGTTTGTCCGTTGTTGTTGACCAATTTTCAGAAGTTGTTGCTTCCCCAGCTTCCCCAGCTTCCCCAGCTTCCCCAGCTCCCCCAGCTTCCCCAG
>CAKZMA010000604.1 GCA_937127375.1 uncultured Coleofasciculus sp.
AGTAGATCTACGGATACTGATTCAACTAACCCCTTAAGTTGGATAAAATCACGGTGTTTGTTCCTCCAAGTCTCCGCCTATCCTAGTGATGCAATAAATCGTTGGCGTTCACCACCTGCCACTTTTTTATTCCAAGGGGGACACATCCATGACGGTAAACTGGAAAGCATTGCTGGCAAAAACAACGGTATGGTTAGCAGCAGAGATATTGCTCAATCTTCTAGGACTTGATAATCTAGCTGATTACAGCGAGTTTATTTTTGGACGACAACTCACAGATTTATCCCAGCCAGCACTGTCCCAGTTGATGCTGTTTACCCCGTCCTCAACGGGAGAGGATAATCCTATGTCTTGGGTGAGTTAAGCTTAGTGGCAAAATTTCTCTTAACGGATGAGGCAATTTTGAGTTCCTCTGAATCGGTAAGTCCTCCACTGTTTTAATGAAGTGGTTATGACCGATAATAATATTACACCCTTCCGGAAGCTCTACGGGAACTGACTTCAGTCCCATGGCTGTCTCCTCATGCGCTACCTACCCTACACTACAGCTTTTATTTTCATCAGTCAGGGGTCACGGATCACGGGTTATGCTGCCACTTCTTTACAAAACTCAACATCTTTTTTGCAAATAGGGGGTGACACCCCTCACCCCCAATGGCTATAATTATGCTTAGTAGATGCACCCTGATAATCTAGAGAGTTGCTTAGGTGACTCTCTTTTTTTTTGTCCTTTGTCCTTTGTCCTTGACGAATCAGGACGAACCGATCTCGACATTCATTGAGTAGAGGGCGACCCGATCCAATTGAGTGGAATGGAGTTTTGAATTAGTCCAAGCGGGTCGCCCCTAAACGGAACAGGTGTTTTGGATCATTCATCCATAACGATCGCAATCATGGAAAATTCTTAACGCATTCGTCTCGCCGCGATCGCAAGTCGTCTCAGCTTGATCAAACTGACGGTAATGCAGAGTCCAGTTAATCGCCAGTAGGTTAAAGCCGTTACCCGCCAATCAGGATCACCCTGATCTAGACGTTGGCGACGATCCAGTAAAATATCATGTAGCCAATCTTGGTATTCCTCCCACTCTTGAGGTGCTTTTTTGGCAAGGGTTTGAGCAATCCAGTCAGCCAATTGTACATCCCCTTTAATCATAGGAGAAGCATCGGTTTTGACCGATCGCCTAGTGATCCGGCGATGTTGTCGGTAAGCCAGAAAACTCACGGTGAAGCTGAGGATCACTAACCCGATACTTAATCCTAATGCGACATAGCTGGGTAATCCTAGCCAGAAAAGCGCGATCGCTCCTCCACCGATAGCAATGTAAACGGTAAATTCAACAGCCAGATAAATCAACGCTTTAGCGATCGCTCGCCCACCACGCCGGATCAAACGTATTATCTGCGAAACGGTGCGGCGGCGGTGACGGTTTCGGTGCATCATACTAGAGTTCTCCCAGTGCAGGTTGCAAATGGTGTAAGGCGGTGAGGAATTGTTGCTTTTTCTCCAAGGCTTGCAAGCCAGAACCTGTGATTTTGTAGTAACGTCGGCGTGCGCCTGTGGTTTCCTCCGGTGTCTCATCACCCCAGCGAGAGGTAACGAAACCTCGTTTTTCCAGTTTTCGCAAGGTGGGGTAAAGGGAACTGAAGCCAATGGTGCGTTCACCATTGCTAGCTTGCGCGATCGCACTCATAATCTCCAATCCATAGCGTTCTCGATACATCAGCGCATTCAGGATCGATTCTTCGATCAGCGTCAGATTCAGCGTGTCGTCTTTGTTGCGAGTACCCATCAGGTTATCCCTTTTATATTCATAGTTTCATTCTATATTCAATTTTTGAATATAGGGGTGCGATCGCTCCATTCGTTCGTAGTAGGCGCTTGAGCGCCTCTATAATAAATGGAATAAGCAACAGAAACGCGATCGCGGTTCGTTCGTAGTAGGCGCTGAAGCGCCTCTATAATTAGCATTGAGTTTTATGAATGAAACCCAAAACGCATAAAGGTCAATTAACAGTTTGGAAAGACGAAGGGGGGTTTGGCTTTATCAAACCCGATCATGGCGATCAAAACGTTTTTCTGCATATCACTGGATTAAAGAATCCTAATCGCCGTCCCCAAGTCGGTGACATTATCCGTTATCAAGTAACCGTTGGCAACAAAGGAAAATTTCGTGCTAGCAATGCTGTCATCGAAGGAACGACATCTCAGCCTAGTCCTAAACATTTATCCAAAACCTCTGTTAAAAGAAAGCGATCGAAAAAGAGAACAAAATCGTCTTCATTAGTCTGGGAAGTTTTGTTTTTATCTCTATTTCCGATCGGTGGATCGGTTCACTTGGCATCAATAACATCAAATTTAATTCCTCTCCTGCTGTATTTGATCATGAGTGGGTTAACCTTTGTCCTTTATGCTCACGATAAATCCCGTGCTAGAACAGGAGAATCGAGGATACCTGAGAAAACCTTACATTTGTGCGAACTAGCAGGTGGATGGTTAGGCGCATTCATTGCTCAACGCACCCTACGCCACAAAAGCAGCAAAAATTCTTACCAAGTCGCATTTTGGGCGATTGTGGCTTTTCATATCATGTTTTGGAGCGCTTGGCTGTTCAAACATTTATTCAATTGAGTGGAAAAATATTGATCAACTGGATATTACTCAATATCCTGATTTGATGGAATTACGAACCCAAATTGAAAACTTATAGCGTTATCTAACTATAGCGCGTTTAGCTTCTGGAAAAGCCATCAATCCTAATTTCCGCCCATCCCAGGATTTTGCTAGACTTCAGATGACTTAGTTGGTATTCCGATCTCCAGCCATGACAGCGACTCCAGTACCATCCCAATCCCTCAGCGCGATCGCACAATCTACTCGCCAAGCGGCGCGACAGTTGGCGGTTATGTCCACTGATACCAAAAATCAAGCCATTGAAGCGATCGCCAAAGCCTTAGAAACCGCAGCACCGGATATTTTGGCGGCGAATGTCGCGGATTGTCAAGCCGCAGAAGCGGAGAGTATCCCTAAACCCCTGTACAATCGCCTGAAGCTGGATGAGACGAAACTAAACGCCGCGATCGCGGGAGTGCGGGATGTGGGGAAGTTGACTGATCCGATTGGCGCAATCCAAATTCATCGGGAACTTGATGATGGATTAGTTCTCAAGCGTGTCACCTGTCCCCTGGGAGTCTTAGGCGTTATCTTTGAAGCGCGTCCCGATGCGGTGATGCAAATTAGTTCCCTGGCGGTAAAATCGGGGAATGGGGTGATTCTCAAAGGGGGGAAGGAAGCCGTTCGATCCTGTGAAGCGATTGTCAATGCGATTCATAAAGGATTATCCACGAGTTCCGTTGATCCGGCGGTGGTGCAACTCTTAACCACCAGAGAGGAGACAATGGCGCTATTGCAATTGGATGACTACATTGATTTAATTATTCCCAGAGGCTCGAATTCCTTTGTCCGCTTCGTTCAAGATAATACCCGGATTCCGGTATTGGGTCATGCTGATGGAATCTGTCATGGTTATATCGATCGCGCGGCTGACTTGCAAAAAGCGGTGGAGATTACCGTTGATGCGAAAACCCAGTATCCGGCGGTGTGTAACGCGATAGAAACGCTACTGGTGCATCGTGCGATCGCGCCTAGCTTTCTTCCCCTAGCCGCAAAAGCCTTAAAAGAACGGCTGGTGGAACTTCGTGGCGATGAAGCGACTTGCCAAATGATCGATTGTTCAGCCGCCACAGATAAAGATTGGTCTACAGAATACAATGATTTAATACTGTCGATTAAAATTGTAGACTCGTTAGAAGACGCCATTAACCATATTAATCATTATGGTTCTGGGCATACCGATGTTATTGTCACCGAAGATACAGACATTGCCCAAATATTCCTCAATCAAGTGGATGGCGCGAATGTTTTCCACAACTGTTCGACTCGGTTTGCAGATGGGTTCCGTTATGGGTTTGGCGCGGAAGTGGGAATTAGTACAAATAAATTACCGCCCCGTGGTCCTGTAGGATTGGAGGGATTGGTGACGTATAAGTATCAAATGACAGGTCAAGGTCATATTGTTGCGAGTTATAGTGGCAAGGATGCCAAATCCTTTACCCATCGGGATTTAGATTGAAGGAAACCTAACAATAATTGGTGTTTCATCTTTTGTCTTCAAGTGTTGAATATAGAGGTGCGATCGCGCCATTCGTTCGTAGTTGCGCTTCAGCGCCTCTATAGTTAGCGCCATTTATAATAAAGCCAGCCAAATAAACGCGATCGCAATGGCAATCACCACAGTCAAATGGACAATAGACGAGTATCACCGCATGATTGCGGCGGGGATTTTAGATGATCGGCGGGTGGAACTACTTCAGGGAGAAATTGTCGAGATGTCACCAGAAGGAGAACCCCACGCCTATTTCAGTAGTGAAGCTGGGGAATATCTGATGCGGCGGTTAAGCGATCGGGCGATGGTTCGGTTAGCTAAACCGATTACACTCCCGAACAACTCTGAACCTGAACCCGATATTGCCATTGTGCAACGATTGGGGCGTGAATACCTAGACCATCACCCTTATCCAGAGAATATTTTCTGGCTCATTGAATATTCAGAGTCCAGTTTAGAGAAAGATTTAGAGATAAAACGTAAAATTTATGCCCAAGTTGATATTCCTGAATACTGGGTTGTTAATCTCAAAAGAAGACAACTGATTGTATTTCGAGATCCCCAAGATGGAGAATACGCTTCCCGATCGACGCTAACGGGAGGAATAGTTTATCCCCTAGCGTTTCCTGATA
>CAKZMA010000605.1 GCA_937127375.1 uncultured Coleofasciculus sp.
AGTTAGATTCTCCGGATTCAGATCAAGAGGAAGATGGACGTGAACCCGCCGGTGCCAATCGTACTGAAGAGGCTGATGTCAGTGCTGAGATTTCTGATAAATCTGCATTGGGTGAAGATCAACTTCAGCAACTTCAGCAGCAGCGGGTCGATGAGGTTGCACCGACCGTCTTAAAGCATCTTCAGGAGTTTGTTGAAGATGATTTTTACCAAGGAAGTCACCACACTGCCAACTGGGATGAAGAGAATCAGCGGCTAACGGTTGCCGATAATCAATCGGGTGAGAAGGTATTGGATGCTTCTAGGAATCTAGATGGTTCCTGGAAAGATGTTGGAAGCAATTTAGATGATAAAAACCTCGACCATTTTCAGAAATTAGCTGATCGACATCAATCTATTGAGGCTGATAAAGCCGAGGCAGCTAAAAGGATACAGCAACAGCATCGGGTTGATAAAATAGCGCCGACCGTCGTAAAGCATCTTCAGGAGTTTGTTGGAGATGATTTTTACCAAGGAAGTCACCACACTGCCAACTGGGATGAAGAGAATCAGCGGCTAACGGTTGCCGATAATCAATCGGGTGAGAAGGTATTGGATGCTTCTAGGAATCTAGATGGTTCCTGGAAAGATGTTGGAAGCAATTTAGATGATAAAAACCTCGACCATTTTCAGAAATTAGCTGATCGACATCAATCTATTGAGGCTGATAAAGCCGAGGCAGCTAAAAGGATACAGCAACAGCATCGGGTTGATAAAATAGCGCCGACCGTCGTAAAGCATCTTAGCCTCTCCAACCGACTATCCGTTAAAGGGAGACTTTACGAGTCTAAATTGAATCCTGAGACTTCTGAGTTGAGCCTAACTAAGAATTCTACTGGTGAAAAAGTTTTAAGTGCCAAGCATGAGGGAAATAGTTGGCGTGATACCGGAAGCAACATTGACGACGAAACCTTTGAATTTTTTGAAAAGTCAGTCAAGCCAAAAGTTAATAAATCTTTAGAGACTCGTTCTCGTAAGCAGCAATTGGATAAGCAGTTAGAGCGGCAAAAGCAAGAGGCTGAAAAAAGTCTCTAGAAAATTTAACTGTGATCTCTACATGAAGTGGATCAGTGTTTAGGTTTTGATCTAAAAGTGCTCTAGTATTAATGCTATAACCTTAGCTTTTTATCACCCCCAAACAAAATTAAGCTGAAGTTTCCCCCAGACAGAGCAAAATAACGGAATGCTTGACTAGAGGGGTTTACAGCCATTTTTACTATCTAGGGTTAATCGTAAAAGCCATTATCTTGAAGAAATTCTGTTAGTTGATTGAGTTCTTGGCGACGTTTTTTACGTTGTTTTTCTTTGTAGTTCATGATATCTTTCTTGTAAACACGCTGTTGTGTTTCGATTCTTACGGAAGGAATATTACCTTCTTGTATCAGTTTAAGTAGATAAGTCTCCGGCACATTTAAAAAGTTAGTAGCTTCTTGAAGGGTCATCGTTTCATTGTTGTGCATATTGCTTGTCCGCTCCTTTTGAATTAGTTACATTAGTTATAAAAGTATTATACGATGTTAATTAATAGAAGGTATTAAGGGTTTGTAACACAACCAAAGAAAGTGGAATGGTAAGTGCTGGGCTTTATGTTATACTTATCTCATCAGATTGCGGATAACCAAAAAACAATGTTTTCTATATTTACTAAATTTAGTAAATTGTTTTCTATATTTACTAAACTTGCTAAAGGTGACAGTGAAAATACAATCTCTGGATTTACTAAAAAAGAATTGGCTCCTGTCCTTGATCGGAGGCGAAATTTGAACCAATCGTTTGATTATTTTGATATAGGAAAAAAAAATTACACTATTAAACTAGGAGGAAGTGGAATAGTAGTTAATAGGCAAAGCAAAAATATAATTCATGCTTGGGGAGATGATTTCTCCGATGAGCAGTTATCTTTAGCTTATGAGCTTATTGAATATCACGAACAAGACCTTAAGCTGTTAAAATTAATAGAAGGGAAGAAAAAAGTTAGTTAAGCCAAAAGTTAATAAATCTTTAGAGATTCGTTCTCGTAAGCACAGGACAGGAATTGGTATACCCCCAAACAAATTTAAAAAGTGCGTGGCAGAATGCCTTGGGCGTAGGGAGTCGGGGGTAATGCCTAGCAATCTCTAGCAATTTATTGCATACCCATCATTTCTTTGTATTTATTTTTATCTATTACAAGAGTGCTGAGTTTTTCTCGGAGAAGGGAAGCTAATGAGGTTCCCGCTTCCTCTGCCTGTCGCCTATATTCTTCCTCGATAGGCTGGGGTAGTCGGATTGAAATGGTTCTTCCCAGAGGAACCTGCCCGATCTGAGTAAAATGTCCGGTTTCGGCATCTAAATCCTGATTGGGCAGTAAAGTCTGCCGAGTGTGAGGCAGGATGTGGGGTTTCCGTGTCGTTTTCCGTTTTTTTCGTGCCATATTTTATGTTTTGTTACTTGTTACCGTGTATACACGGTAACACAGTATTTTACAGTTGTCTGTTGTCGCCGTGATCGCACGCACGGCTACTTTTGGGTTTCGATGCCGTGTATACACGGTGAATTAAATAATAATTAAAGCCTTGACAATACCGTGTATACACGGTAAAAATATAAGTAGTGCAGCGTTACCGACCAAAATTCAACGTTGTGCTGTTGTGTAAATCTGAAATCTGAGTATAAAGAGGATCAATCAATATGATGTTGTTTCACGAACAAATCCAATACATCGAAGCGCAAATTACTGCGTTAAAAGGACGACGTGAAATCTTAGTTCAAAATTCGGAGAAAGGGAGTCAAATTTTAAGTGATTTGGCTAACCTGTTGGATGCGCTTCAGCCTCAGTCTGAAGCCATCAATACTCTTGAGAATGAATTTCTAGAAATGTTTCAGGTCGCGAAAAACGAAGAACTTGATGTTCCAGGAGTCGAAATTTCTGAACCTGAACCCGAAGTGGAAGCTACACCCGAAGTGGAAGCTACACCTGAAGCAGAAGCTATACCCGAAGCAGAAGCTATACCCGAAGCAGAAGCTACACCCGAAGCAGAAGCTACACCCGTTGAACCTGCTGTCGAAAAGACTATCAATCCAGCAATCTTTTCCCTTTCCCAGGATGGGAAGGATGGGAAAACGATAGTTTGCGGTAAGTCTAAAAATCGTTTAAATCGTTGGCGAGATTGGCTGTTTAATAAAGCCAAAGGTCAATATAACGAAATTCAAGTAATTCAAGAGTCTGATTATTCGGACGTTACGGGATGCAAATGGCATTTTGAATGTGTTGCATTATCTCCTGAAGCACAACGTTTCTTATTCGGCAACTATGAACAGGATAAGATGCCTCCAAAAGAAGTAGAGTTTGCTTTTGCTGCTTAGTTTCTTAATTCCTGCTGGAAAGGTGGTGTTGGATAATGTTAGATAAGCCACCTTTCTGCCTGCTGTGCGTGTAGCTATTAAGGGGTTAATTATGAGTATTCGCTTCAGTGATTGGCAAAAAAAAGTTGATAGATGTTTCAGGAAGATTGTCGCTGATCATAGGGGGCAGCATTGGAGTCAAGAGGAAAGAGAAAATTTCTTGGCAGATAAGGACTATAGTCAATTTAATTTTGATTATGATTCCTTTTTTGAGGAGTTGCAATCCGTCGAAGATACTGCCTATGCAATGTTAGAGAAGCTGGAGTCAGAGGGGTGGTGTACATAATGATGCAATCACCATTACCTCTTCTAGATTATGATCGCGTCATTGTGGCTTGGAGTGGTGGTAAGGATAGCTTGGCTTGTTTGCTTCATCTCCTATCTATAGGGGTGCCTGATTCAAAGATTGAACTTTGGCATCATTGTGTTGATGGGTACAACGCTCCCGAAGTCGGGGAAGTCGAGCGCCCCTTGTTTGATTGGGCGTGTACTGTGTCTTACTGTAAGGCAGTTGGAAAAATATTTAAGATTCCCGTTTACCTATCCTGGCGTTCGGGCGGATTTGAACGGGAAGCTTTACGAGAAAATAAAGCGACCGCCCCTTGCTACTTCCAGACACCCAATGGGTTAAAAAAGGCTGGAGGAAATTCTAGAAAGTTGGGAACTCGCCGACGATTTCCCCAGCTCTCTGACGATTTATCTGTTCGCTGGTGCAGTTCCAGTCTGAAAATTGATGTCTGCGCGATCGCTCTCCGCAATGATCCTCGGTTTGAGGGGAAGAAGGCTAAGACTTTGTTTGTCTCTGGCGAGAGGGCTGAAGAGAGTCCAAATCGGGCGAAATATCCCCAAGTCGAGATTCATCGAGCTGATCCGCGTAAATCTCGAAAGAGTTCCAGCAAAGGGCGAGTTAATCGCCACATTGACCACTGGCGTCCGATCTTGAATTGGCGAGAGGTTCAGGTCTGGAATATTATCCGAAAGTTTCGGGTTAATCCTCATCCGGCTTATCGGTTGGGTTGGAGTCGTGTGAGTTGTATGTTGTGTATTTTTGGCTCTCCGGCTATGTTTGCCAGTGCCAATAAAATTGCCCCTGGACGTACTGCAAAAATAGGGCAGTATGAGAAAGAATTTGATTCCACCGTAAAACCGCCAGATCGGAATGGGAATCGGGAGACAATTTTAGAACTGGCTAGCAAAGCCAAGCCTTTTGCCATGAAGCAATCAGACATCAAGGCAGCTTTGTCTACTGAATGGTACGAGCCTATCATATTGCCAAAAGAGGCGTGGACACTGCCTGCTGGAGCTTTTGGTGAAAATGCTGGTCCAAGTTGAGGTTAGGGCAAGGAATAGTCTCTAGAAAACTGAATGATATGAATATGAAACTAAAAGAATTTGCCAAATATTTAGAAGCTACGTCAGACCCAGCTCATTCAAGAGTAAAAGAGTTAATGGAACCCAAAGAAAATGGGTTCTTGTCAAAGAAACCTGGGTAAGTTCGAGGTAATTAAACGCTAGTTTATAATTGCCATAAAGCTTGATTTTACCGTGTATACACGGTAAAATTGAATTATAAGGCAATGTACCGACCAATTTGTATAGTGCTACGCATTGCTGTTGTGTGAATTCTAAGAGGAATCGAAATTATGGGTATGGAAAGATTTGTAGTCCCAAAATATTTTGTCTATCTTGGACAAGGAAATATCAAGTTGCTTCATCATTTAGATGAAGCTGTTCAAGAAGTGCAGAAGACGATTTTAGGTTTACATCTTAAGCCTGAAGACTGGAATATTTGCAATCCTCAATTAGCTTTATCTCCAGGGGATGTATTTTCCTTGGAGGGTGAGTTGCTTTATAAAGTAAGCTATTGGGGAAGTTACGGGGGAGAGATTGAAAAAGTAGATTCTTCTCCATTTCCGTGGTCAGTTTCACTAGAATTCCAGTTTGAAAGCTGGAATATGTGGCAAAGTAATCGCCTTGAGAATGAGTTGGTTAAAGTTTTAGATTTAGATGATGAAGTTACAGAAGTTACAACTGAAAACTGGGGGGGAGCTTATGAGTCTCCAGCAGTTATAACTTTTGTCAGAACGAGAGATCATAAGATTGGTAAACTGCTAGAAGCTGCTCAAAAAGCTTCTCCTTATATCCGTTTAGGATTTGTTGGTCTTTTGTCTGGGTCTGACTATTGCTTGTTTCCAGTTCGGTTAGCCAGTTAACAGCCAATAAAAAACCTCCATTATCGTGCAAGTCAGAGGAGTAGTGAATCGGCACGGTAATGGAGAAACTTGAAGTATTTCCTAATTAAATATGTGCAAAAAAGGTGATATTCCTCAAATTGGCAGGAAGTACGAACTTACATACGCTGATGGGAGTCGGGTTGTCTCTTGTTGGTTCTACCGAGATGAAAGCGGCAGTAAATATCCGGTTTTGGTTGATGCGATTAATGGATATATTGAGGAGGTTTCAGTTAAATATAGCTCTGATTTAGTGGAAAAAATCGAAGACGTGAAAGACCCTTATCGTCTTCACATTTATTTACGGTTAGACGAGAACAAATTAGTCCCGGAGAACTTTCCGGATGTGCCAGTCGTTGTTCTTAACGCTGGTGCGACTAGCCACTTTGCCAAGCAATTCTTAGTGGCGCTACGGAATTTTAACAAAGGCGATCGCATTTTTGTCTGTGTATCACCGGGAACAATGAGTGTTGTTCATGCTCATTTTTATGATGGAAGCCGCCGTTTAGTTCGGATAATGTGGAATGATGTCAAGGTTGAGTTCGGCGGGAAAAAGTGGAATAGTAAATGGGAGGCTTTAGAAGCGGAGATTGTGGATAAGTTTGGTGGGTTTAACGATCGCCGCGTGGTGGACGTTGGAGGTGAAGATGAAGGTGAGCAACCATTTCCAGCTCAAGTATTTTCTTCCTCTTCCCAACGTCGTAATGAGGATGAGAAACCGCAGTCGCAACTACAACGCTCCCATAATCAGGAGTTTGCTCATGTGATGGCTGAGGTCATCGAAATTTTTGGGCTTGAAGGCACTGCTGTGGAAAATGTAATTCTTCAAGTTGTAGGAGAAGTGGTGCAGCCTGAAGAGTTAAGCTCCAGTGAGTTCGTCGAGGTGTTGCAGCGTTTAATGGTAGATTGGGCAGTTTATCGGCGTGATGTAAGGGTTTCCTTGCAAGATGCGAAGATGTTTTATTCACAGATGGTACAGATGGTAGTGAAAGGGTCATTCACTATTGATGAATTAACTCGTCGGTGGGATGAGCATATTGCTTCTTTAGCGATGGCTTTTTGAGTTACACCTTGGTCAGATCTGGCTAAATGTGATGGTGATCGCACTTATTTCATCCTTGATAATACCGTGTATACACGGTATTATTTTATTAGGGGGGCAGCTTGTACCGACCAAAGCATTCGCTACCCCCGTTGTGTAAATCCATAAGAGGATCTAGATCCATGTTATTTCAAAAGAAGATAAAAGCAATCGATTCTCAAATTCGAGATCTTGAGCAGAAGCGCCAGCGCCTTCTGCAAGCAACGGACATCTTGAGGGCATTGAAGGAATTGGTTGGTAGTGTTAAAAGCGATCCCGGTGCTATTGCTTCCCTTGAGACTGAAGTGATGAGGGTATTTCCTCTCCGGGGACAAGCTTATGAGCTTTGTGAGCCGTGGGATTTTGATTGGGATCTAGAAGATCCAGTCGAAGGAGAACCATTAGCGTGGGATTTCGCGTCCCCCTTAGCTTGTCTGCTTAGTGATAAGTCTTTGTTTGTTGATAGAACTGATGTAACTGGTAACAGGAGAGTTTATATTGAGCTTGTTCAAGTTGAAGAGGCTCCTATTTACTATCAGCGCAAATTTAATGGAGAGATAGTTTGCTCTTATATTGGGTTTAGCTCTAAAGAAGTTGTCTTATCTTGGTTGGATTTCCTCAAGTCCCTGGGGCAAGCGGAACTACGCCAAGCGAAGCGATTGAAGGAACAAGGGTATGAATATGAAGTGAAAATACGGGGAGTTTCTAAGAGTCAACTTGAGCGGATAAAAAATAATGACTTCAAATATCCTCCATCGCCAGCTTATTTAGGTTGGCAGACAGGTGATCAGGTTGTTAGGTCTTCGACACCTTTTGATACTTGGGAATTGCTTGAGTCTTCTTCTGGGGATGTAGTGAAGGCAATTAATCTTCGCACTTCTCAAGTGGAGGACTTGCCTTTGTTAGATTGTCAACTGGTTAAGAAGTTTGAATGTCAAGAGGTTGTAGTGGGTGATGGTATTTACCATCCGGGACAATTCTGTCAAGTATTATATTCGGATCGTCATCCCAGCCAAGGTAAGATTGGCGTTATAGAATACCTATCTTCTATCTATCCTGAATTCCCATTGACATTGGTGATAGATGGGGAGTTGCAGTATTTTAAGCCTGAAGAGTTGATGATTGTTTCTGGCAGGGAATTAGCAGAGGTGTATGATGGCGAAGTTTTGGAGTTCTTTTAGATTTTGTCTAGTTCAAGCATGACAAGGGGGTGTACATTGTACACCCCCTACACCCCCTTGGACAGTCTGGCGATCGCGCTTCCTGACCGGATCAAGATGTCAACCTACTAAAGTGGGAAGCTGTGCCATAGCCTGAATTCTCCTTTGACAGCAGTTAGTGTAGGTAGTAAACTAGAGAATCGCTCTTAAACCTACACTAACCATGTTCCCAACTAACATCGAATCGCGTCTTTGTTCTCTAGCCTCTGAAATGGCTCTTGTCCAGCAAGCGGGAGTTGCCGAGCCGAACACCTGGATAGAGCGTTTCAGCGTGACCAAAAGTAATGGTAAACGGTATGTGTACTTTAGGCTGATGGAAGGGACAACGAAGCGCTCTAGGAGTGGGAAGATTCAAGGGAAGTTCAAGCGCTATCTCGGAAGTGTCAGTAGCGCTAAATACAAGGCGGCTAAGGCGGCAATTGATCGGCGTAATCAGCTACGGTATCTCCAGAAACAGTATCAACGCTTAGTGGCGATTCAAGAGCTCTTAAGCCAAGAGCGGACAGGGTGTAAGTCTAAATCAGTTAGTGTAGGTAGTGTGACATCTAAGGTGAAGTTTCAACCTTCACTAACTTATGGACAGAACCAATTGGCTGTACTCCAAGAGAAGTTAATCTCTGTGATCCGGCAACATGAAGCGATGATGGCGGTTATAGAGCAACAGCAGCAAATGTGGGAAGTTCTGATCCGGGAAA
>CAKZMA010000606.1 GCA_937127375.1 uncultured Coleofasciculus sp.
ACCAGTATGGTTGAAAAAAATCGACTGGTCTTGGCAATTAGTAATCAAGGGACAGTCTAAGAATGACTAGCTGTGGGGTTAGCTACATACTTAAAGTCGGGTGCAGAATTCCACGGCTTATCACCTTGTTGAGGGTTGCCGTCTGACTCTGTTGATAAGTTATAGTACAGATCAACAGTGCTATCAGGTTCGATATTGCCAAACATGGGATCAGTGAGTTTACCCATAGAATCTAACGCATTCATAAACATCTTAGTGTGGGAAATTTCGCGGCTAAGTAAGTGTACTAGCGTCTCTTTTGTCCCCGGATCAGGTGCTAGTTTAATGAGTGATTCGTAGGTTTGACGAGCGCCTGCTTCTGCGCCTATATTTGCTCGTAAGTCGCGGACAATATCGCCACCTTCATTAATATAGGTAGCCGTCCAAGCAGAGCCTTGACTATCTAAGAAATGAGGACCCATTCCCCGTACTGCAAAGAGCGTACTTTTATACGCATCAGTCTGGTCAACATTTTTGGTGTGAGATTCAATTAGTTTGCCAATCATCTCTAAATGGCTAAATTCCTCAACCGCGATATCTTGCAGCATATTCCGAATGGAGGGATTTTCACAGTGAAAAGACTGCACCCAGTACTGTAGAGCAGCAGTGAGTTCACCTGTAGCGCCACCGAATTGTTCTAACAAGAGTTGGGCAAATTGGGGATGTGCTGTCTCGATATTAACGGGTTGAATGGTTTCCTTTTTGTGGAAAAACATATTTTTTTTTGAGTATAGCTATAGAGGCAAAACCTGTCTGCCCAGTTATCAATCAACTGAGCTTAAATACCACAGTAATATAGAAAATTGCATCCTACCTTAACCTAAAGATAGAAGCTACTGTAGAGATTGTTGCGAATTAACTTAACAGTCAACCTTAAAAAATATGCCTTAAGCAATAGACATCCCTCGAATGAATCGTCTAGGTTAGGTGGATATTTCAGTCAGGAAATAAGCTTTTAATCAGATGTCTGTAGTAACCTAAGATGTCTGTAGTAACCTACCCATAATGGGTTCAGCGTGACGGAAATACAGTGAGTCCTTACGCCTTACCGAAATTTCTTCCTTTATCGCCTTGAATTGTTGTACTTTACTTTGTAGGGAGAAAGAAAGACTCCCTAGTGCAGCATGGCAGAAATAACTGACCAGCTCACATCTCCCCCAGCTTATCCCTTGTCCGCCACTCCCCTGCTGAACTTATGAGCCTGCGCCAGAAAACCCTACTCCTGATTGGTCTCACCCTTGCGGGTTTAATCGGTGTCCTCTACGCCAGTCTATCGCTAATTTTAATCCGTAGTTTCGCGCAAATCGAGAAACAACATGCGTATCGTAATGTGCGACGGGTACAGGAGGCGTTATTCGATGAATTAGATAGTTTAGCTGTTTTAGCGGCTGATTATGGTGAGTGGGATGATACTTATGCGTTTATTGAAGATACCAGTCAAAATTATATTCAAGAGAATCTATCAGATACAAATTTAACGAATATTAACCTCAACCTGGCTTTATTCTTTAACCGCCAAGATGAATTGGTTTTTGGTAAACATTTTAATTTAGCTCAGCAGCAAGAAATCCCCATTCCTACTCCCTTAATCCAACAACTGAATTCCGATAATGTTCTACTACAGCATCCTGATACAACCAGTAGTATTACAGGGTTAATTCTCTTACCCCAGGGACCGTTAATGATTGCCTCAAATCCCATTCTTACCAACGAGGAAACTGGTCCCATGCGGGGGTCTTTGATTATGGGTCGTTACCTGAATGACCAGCGCGTTGAGGCGTTAGCGGAACTCACCCAACTCAATCTTAAGGTCTATCGGCTCGATAATACCCAATTACCAGCTAAATTACAGACGGTGCAGTCTAGCCTATCTGAACAGGAGTCCCAACCCAATCAGGCTCCCATCTTAATCCAGATTATAAGTCGGGAGGCGATCGCAGGCTATACTCTCCTCCGCGATATCTATGGTCAACCCGCCTTACTCGTCCAAATCGATATCCCACGAGAAATCTATCAACAAGGTCGTGTTAGTCTACGTTATCTTATTTTATCTCTCTTAGGTTTAGGGATTCTTTTTAGTGTTGGTACTCTTTTCCTATTGGAAAAAATGGTACTGTCTCGCCTAGCAAAACTGAGTACAAACGTACATGAAGTTGGCACAAGTAATGACCTATCGCTACGAGTTAGCGCCAAGGGGAATGATGAATTAACCCACCTGGCACAAACAATAAACTCGATGTTAGACGCCTTAGAGTCTTCTACCAAAAACCTGGTTGCTGAACGAGAAAAGGCAGAAAATCTCCTTCTGAATATCTTACCGGAATCTATTGCCAAACGCCTGCAAAAAGACTCGGATACGATTGCCGATAGTTTTGAAGAAGTCACGGTTCTCTTTTCCGATATTGTAGACTTTACTCGCCTATCAGGAGAAATCTCACCCACCGAACTGGTCAATCTCCTCAATGAGATTTTCTCGCGGTTTGACCGTTTAGTAGAACTCCATGGCTTAGAAAAAATTAAAACGATTGGCGATTCCTACATGGTTGTCGGTGGCTTACCCTTACCGCGTCAGGATCACGCTGAAGCCGTTGCCGAATTTGCCCTGGATATGCAACAGGAAATTGATGCGGTTAATGCCCAACAAGGGCACGCTTTCATGATGCGTATTGGCATTCACAGTGGTCCAGTCGTCGCTGGGGTGATTGGCTTGAAAAAGTTTATTTATGATTTGTGGGGTGATACAGTTAATATCGCCAGTCGCATGGAATCCCATGGTCTTCCGGGTTATATTCAGGTTTCCGATGCCACGTATGAATATTTAAAGGATAAATACGTTTTTCAAGAACGCGGTTCAATTCATGTTAAAGGTAAGGGAGAAATGACGACATACTTTCTCAAAGAGCGTAAACAGAATGAATCAGATAAATAGGTTTGGTCTAAGAATGAAAACCAACTGTAGGAGCGGGTTTAGCCATTTAATTTGGATACCTACGGATAACCTTTCAACAAAACCCGCCCTTCATCAAGGTTAAAAATGTCTAATAAATAACCAATAACATAAGACATAAGGCGAATGACCAAATTAATCAGCCATCAATAACCAAAACCCGGTATACGTCATTCCCGAATCATCCGGTTGCACGAACAAAAAATGCAATCCCTGACTCTTTTGCTTGCGCTGTTCATACAACCTCGCCGCCGCCGCTACTTCTTCATCTTCAAAGGTTGCCATTACCCAGCGTTCCACTAATCCGGCTTCTAAAATTAACCCATCCGGCGCACCGGGAATATAATTAAGCGCTACAGGTTGCACCTCTTGCAGCCAACGCGCTAATGGCATCGACTGACGCCCCCCATCAATCACGACTCCGGGAACAGCTATTGTTGAGGCTAAACCTAATTGGAGAGGTAAGAGTTCATTTGGCATCTGTAAAATTGGAATCGGGCGTTGGGCAAACCCTTCCTCAATATCCCCTGCGGGAATCCTAGCAAATCGCCAGCGATCGCCCCAGAGATTTTCGGGTAAGGGTACGGGTGGTGGTTTGTCTAAGCTAAGGGGGTTGTACGCTTCCCCAGTGTAATTCTCGTGCTGTTGATACTCTAACGTTCTTTCCTGTAATCGTTGCTTTAGGGCGGGCGTGCGTCGTGTGGCTTCTACCTTAATCCCCAATTGTTGTCCCACCTCCTGGAATAAATTGAACGACTGGGGGCGAAAGACGTGAATCGCATCCGGTAATCCTGTCTTAGCCGCCGCGACTTGCACCTGAGACACCAACCAATCACGGGTTACATCTGGCTGAGGACAGAATGATTGATATATAACATTGCCTGTGGTGTCACAAATTAATAATTCCCATAAGACTTGCCCAGTTTCATCTTGCAGAGGACGCCGATAAAAATCTGCTTGCCAAACATTCATTGATAAATATGATTTAATTTGATGTCTTTATGATAAAAGATGACGCCACAATCAGGGATGGAATTTGGAACCCATACCCTTGTCCTTTTCCCTGTAATTCTGGTCTAATAAAAAAGTCTGAGCTTATCTTCTGATAGCAAGGGCGGGGAGGGATAGCGGATAAACTGTTCGCGAAGCGTGTGCGGTAGCACGTAGGGGTTCGATGCCCCGAAGTTTATCATTTACGCTACGTATAAACTATTACTTTTTATGATTAATTCGACTTTACTGGGGGCAAATTGCCCAATACGCTTCCAGGTATAGTCACAAACGGAAACAGTTTTAGGTAACTATCTTGTCAGAGGATGACCTAGGAACGGAATTTCTTCTATTACTCACGGTTTGATCAAGCGTCGCTTTTTAGCCGACTGATTGTAATGCTCCAGTCGTTTTCTCCGTTGCAGGTAGGGATTGATCAAAAGACTGACCAAGGCTAAACTGCTGCCAATCGTCGATACCAATAGCCAAAAATTGACAAAGCCGAAATTATAGCCAATCCCCAAACTCATACCCAACCCAGTCATTAATAGTGAACTCGTCAGGGCAATTTTGGGGCTAAAGCCTCGCTCCCGATAATTTTTAATCACTGCTCCGGCTGTAAATCCGGCTTGGGCAAACAAAAATCGCTTAATCACAACGGGTTGCTGGGTTTTATTATCCT
>CAKZMA010000607.1 GCA_937127375.1 uncultured Coleofasciculus sp.
GGCAAATAAGTACAGGCGAAGAACAGGATAGTTTTGGTGATAGCCAGTTACGTTTTGGCTTTTTCTATTCCGTCGCTTTTAGTCCCGATGGGCAACTCCTCGCCACCGGAAAAAGCGATGGCACAATTACACTCTGGCAGTTAGAGACAAGACGGGAACTCGGTACTCTCAGGGGTCATACTCAACGAGTAAGAACATTAGCCTTTAGTCCCGATGGATACACATTAGCCAGTGGTAGTATGGATAAAACAATTAAGATTTGGCAACTGTATGATAGGCAAAGTCTTGCTACTTTGAATGGGCATACTTGGGAAGTGTATGCTGTTGCCTTCAGCCCCGATGGTGAGACACTTGTGAGTGGTAGTATGGATAAGACGATTAAAATTTGGCGTTGTGATTAAAACTAATCGTAAACTGTCAAGTCAATTTTCTGCCTCCTCTAAATTAGCTGGAACATCCTTAAATATCGTGAAGGTTGTTGCTCACGAATATCTCCCCAAGGCATTTTCTTTGTTCTCGGATAAGAAAAAACTAGAATTCTTCTGGCACGAGTAGTTGCAACAAACATATTGCGCTTTTCTTCTTCTAAAGCCTCACCTTTTGCCCGATAATCTGGAAACGTTCCCTCGGTCATGCCTACCAGGAATACTACATTGAACTCTAAGCCTTTCGAGGAGTGAACTGTAAGCAATGCCAAACCTTCTTGCTTGGGTTGCTGAGTGGTTCCCATCGCGACTTGGCTGAGAAACGAAGTAAGACTGTGTTTACCTCCTGGTTGAGAGCGTAGAAAAATATCCCAATGTCTACGCCATAGTTGAGTATCCTCCATAATAAGAGCTCGTTCCTCTTCGTTTTCGAGCGTCTGTGCAAATGTATCTAAACTGTCCATCGCGTTCAAAAACTGACAGTTTCCCTGTTCTGTATATCCCAACTTTTGAATAGCGTTTAACACGATTTCTGGATTGGGATTATTAGATGTGAGTTTGGTTAGAGTTGTAATCTGCTTCAAACCATCATTCCTATCCGGTAAAGGACTAGCTTTTTCATCAATTGACCAACGATTGAGAAGAATACTGAGATGAAAGCGATCGCGAGGATTCACCAATAGTCGCAAGCAGAGTTCAAAGTCTTTTAGAAGATCAGATTCACTTTCATCTTGAGGAGCAAGTTGCTTGTAGTAAGGGATTTGGCGTTGATTTAGCTCTTCTTCTACCTCTGATAACACGTACCTAGTACGTCCCAGAATTGTACAGTGTTCCAATGTCAGGGAACCCTCAATATCTGGATGTCCCCGCTTTATGATATCTTGCAGGTAATTCACCACCAGAATAGCTTCATTTTTCTCGTCATCAGCAACGAGGAGATGGATGTCTCCTGGAATTGGTAGAGAACCTTCTACTCTATACTTCGGATCTAGCTTTTGCGCTGTACGGACAACAGCTTGAGATGAGCGAAAGTTTTCTGTCATCTCAATCGTTTTAGCTTGAAAATCTCGTTTAAACCGTTCAAGATACTTAGGATCGGCTCCATTCCACCCAAAAATCGCCTGCTTTGGATCTCCAACCATCATGACATTGCGATATTCAGAGCCACATAAAGCAAAAATGACCTGATATTGTGCTTCATTGAGATCCTGGGCTTCATCAATGCAAATGTATCGATACTGGCGACGGTAGAAATCAGCAATTTTAGGTCTTTCTGTCAACAGTTGATAAGTCAGTAAGAGTAAATCATCAAAATCTACTGTGTTAGAAGAGCGAAGAGCTTGATTATACGCTTCATAAACCCTTCTATCCGTGTAGTCTTTGATGGCTTCCGGTGGATAAAGATCTTTTTTTGACCGTTCAATCGTATTAAACCATTGACTTAACTTTTTTCGTTGTGACTTAGCATCTCCAGTGGCATACAATTCAAGTTGCAATTTTGGATCATCCATCACCGCCTGGAGTAGAATCTGCCTCCGATCTTGATTAGACTCTAGAAGATTAGGTTTTCCTTCAATCCCGACAGATTTACCTCTGTTCGACAATACTTCTAAGCAAAAGCTATGTAGTGTTCCAATGAATGCCCGTTGATGGATATCTGGAACTTCAGCTAGACGTTCCCTCATTTCATTCGCTGCTTTGTTGGTGAATGTCAGTGCCAGTATTCGGAAATGCCCTGTACTTTGTGTCAGAAGTCGGCGAATTCGTTCAGTTAAGACCCGAGTTTTACCAGAGCCTGGACCGGCGATGACAAGCAAGGCTCCATCACCATACTGAACAATCTGTTGTTGCTTTTCTGAAAGATGAATACTCATGGAGTTTAAATTTATCGCTTTGGCAGACCAATATCATCAGAAATTTGTTCAAATAATTGTCGTATTTTTCTGGGAAATCGGCGATTTTCATCAGTTAGGTTTGTAATCGCTTGTGCAAGCGGTAAGCCATATTTAGTCTTGTCTCCATTCAGAATATCAATCATTGCTCTGATATCACCACCTTCGGATTGATAATCTCTGCTGATTCCTTTTTTTAATCTCTGACCATGCTTGTTTTTCATATAGTCCCTAAGATAGTCTGTTTTGTCATTACAGGTGTCAAGCAGTTTTTGAATGACATCACCATAGCCTTCATTCACAAGATAAGACTCAAAATTATCTCCAGTAGACAGAAATAAAATATTTGAATGTTGGGAGTAATCTGAAATACCAATTTTTTGTAAAGCTGATTCAACCCTTTGAATAGCTAAGTCTTCTGCATCTGAGAAAATGTACCAGGGAATTCCAAAATTGGATACAAGTGTAAGAAAAGGTAAATAGTTTCCATAACCTCCAACCCCAATTAGGCTGATTCCGAGAGCATTAGGTGGTAGTTCCCAATACTTCTGTGCAAATTCAGGAAGTGCTTGTTCTTCAGTTTCACCCTCGAAGAGAATAACAGCACGAGCATAAAGCAAGTCTCCCCTAGTATTCATCACCATCCGATCAATTTTGCGTAGCTCTTCATCTATTAGTAAAGAAGTATCCAGTTGGGTGACGATTGTATCGGCTTTACTTTTTCGGAAATGGCGAAACGTTGAGATATCCGCTTGGCTGGCAATATAAGGTGAATGGGTGCTAACGATTCGTTGACCTGGAATTTGTTTAATCTGCTCAAAGAGCGCTCGTTGTGCTTGAGGATGGAGATGAGCTTCTGGTTCCTCTAAACCTAACATTGGATGTACCGTCCCATCCTGAATATCTCTTTTTCGCCACGTCATGTAGGCTCGGAAAGTCAACAGAACAGCCAAACTCCGTGTTCCCATTCCATGTCGAGCAAGAGGAAACGTTTGAGCACCTCTGGTTGCGAAGTTGATGTCTGCCCCTTTACTCAGATTTCGGAGATGACGGGGAATTGGATTAATGAAAACGCTATCTTGCTCACAGGAAATCGTTTGATATAGCTCATTTAGATGAGTCTGAACGTGTTGAAGAACTTCGCTAGAGTTCGTTATTTCTTTGTTTAACTCACCCAGACTATTTTCAAATCTTTCCACTTTGTCATCTGTCAGCCCCAAGTCAGAAACTAATCGATTCCAAAAGGAATTTTTATTATACATTTCCTCTTGAATATCTCGTTTAGCATCGATTAGGTAAAGTGCTAACGGCTCAATGTGACTAAATAACACAGCACCAGCAATGTCTTTTACCTGGGACTCTTGCCATTTACTCGGATCAAGCTGCCAATTTTGTAAAAATCTCCGTTCTGTAATGTACTCACGACGTACCTCATCCCACTTTGTCTGAGTGCGAATTGCAACAAAATCATTATCTTGATCATCTTGCGAAATTCCGTTTCCCCAAAGAGCAAGCCAAAAGCCACCTGCGGGAAAGGCATCAATAATATCGCCTTGAGCATCAACTGGGCGAATGAGAATATCAATAGTTACTGCTCGTTCCTTGGGTACTTTATACTCTCCTGGAGCTAGATAGATATCTTCAACAAGAATATTTCGTCTGCCTAATCCAATTGCTGCATGAAGAGCTTCTAAGAAACTGGTCTTACCCGAGTTATTCTCTCCGATAAGAATCGTTATTGAATCGAGCGTCACATCTACCTGTTTGAGGGAACGAAAGTTGCGAACTCGCACTTCTTCAATTTGGATTCCACTTTCCTGATATGCTAGCGTCATAGTGCTTCAGCTCATTGGTCAAAATGTAGGGGCGCACCGACGTGCGCCCTCACCGATATATATTAACGTGCGCCCTCAGCCTACACTTACCACTTCAGCAAATTAAATTGCTCCATATCAATCGTGTCGCGATTGCGATA
>CAKZMA010000608.1 GCA_937127375.1 uncultured Coleofasciculus sp.
AACCCGCCCCTACAACAGACGTTCATCTCCCCCATCTTCCCCATCTTCCCCATCTTCCCCATCTCCCCCATCTCCCCCATCTTCCCCATCTCCCCCATCTTCCCCATCTCCCCCATCTTCCTCATCTTCCCCATCTCCCTCATCTCCCCCATCCCCCCATCTTCCCATTCCCCTCATCCTCAAAGCTAAACTGGTAGCATCTCAATCACTAACCTGAGATGCAAACGATCGCGATTACTCTTACCGATGACCATTGGCTGAAGTTGCAGGATATAGCAATTCGCCTGGATATTTCTCCTGAAACCTTGATTATGATGGGTGTTGAGCAGATCCTCACTCATACGCTATCTTCAACATCAGCGTCAGCACAACAACTACAAGAGAGTCTCTCGGAACACCCTCAACTCACGTCAGCAATGGACAAATCTCAGCCAGCAGACGCCGAAATTCTGAATGCTTTAGCTCAAGAAAAACAACGGGGAAACTTAAAATCTCAGGTTCTATCCATCACTGCTCATGAATTCCGTACCCCTCTGACAACGATTCTGTCTACGGCTGAATTGTTGGAACATTACCAATGGACAAAAGCGGAACAAGTAGAACAGTTGCATCTGATTCAGGAAACGGTACAACAAATGCTGCAATTGCTGGAAAATATGCAGTTTGTTGATACAGCAGATGGGGAACAACTCCCCTTTACTCCCGCACCTGTGGAACTTCATGACTTTTGTCAACGGTTAGTCGCTCAAATCCAGCAGGGTTTAACTCTCAAACATTTAACCGATGATGAGAATCAAGCCTATACCCTCGCCTTTGCTCCTCAAGTGACTTGTTTACCTGCAATGATGGATGAAAAACTACTGCGACAAATGCTGTCGAACTTGCTATCCAATGCGATTAAATACTCTCCCGTGGGCGGTACGATTCGATTCAACCTAGCCCGTGAGGGAGAGAAGGCTTGCTTTGAGATTCAGGATCAGGGAATTGGTATCCCCTCGGAGGATATACCTCACCTGTTTGATTTTTTCTATCGGGGAAACAATGTGGGCGCGATCGCGGGGACAGGATTGGGGTTAGCGATTGTTAAGCAATGTGTCGATCTGCACCAGGGACAAATTGATGTAACCAGTGACGTTGGCGTAGGTACAACGTTTACGGTTCGCTTACCCTTGATCAGCGATCACCAGGGAAAAATGCTAGAGTCAGCAGACTGGGATTAGAGAGTAGAATTGAGACTCGCGCCTTTTTCCTGAAAACAGCGACAACTATCCACATCTGGGGTCGTAAACAATTACAATTAACCATAAACTATTTTCTCTAGAAAAAGAAAAAACAGTAACAAATATCAATGAATTTCTATGGGTTTTAACTGTTTAATTTTAAAATACTGTACATAACCGTCAACGAACATCTAAGTCATCCTTTTTCCTGGCTTCGACAAGCCCAAAATTTTACTAGGATTGGGTTCTACCGCCTAATTGCTAACGTGTTCAACAGGAAAGCGATAATACTCGCCTCGTTTTCCGACTTGCTCCCATTGGGCGAGATATCCAGCGAGCTATAGTCATGACGACGATTTTAGTAATTGAAGACGAAAAAGCCATTCACAGGAATCTACTTAAACTACTGAATGCGGAAGGATTCGAGACGCTCAGTGCCGATAATGGTAAAATCGGTGTGAAATTGGCTCAAACTAAACAACCTGATTTGATTATCTGCGATATCCTGATGCCGGGACTGGATGGTTATGGTGTACTCCATATCCTACAACAAGACTCCTCAACGGCGACGATTCCCTTTATCTTCCTCACCGCCAAGACAAAACAGGCGGATATGCGCCAGGGTATGACATTGGGGGCGGATGATTACGTGACGAAGCCCTTTACTCGCGCCCAAATTCTCAGTGCGATCGCGGCGCGATTACAAAAGGTAAAATTACGCCAACAGCAGTCTATCATCAATCCCAATCTGCCCAATCGTCGGTTACTCCAGAAACGCTTTAATCAGCTAGAGAAACCGGGAAATCAGGGTAAACTCCAAATTTTCCTCTTGTCGCTGGAAATTGAACAACTCAACCAACTCAACAATACCCTAGGACTTGCCATTGGTGATCAATTACTCCAAGCCGTTGTCGAACGCTTACACCGTCAGTTAGGACAGCAGGATGCGATCGCCCAAATCGGTAGTGACCATTTTATCATTCTCTTGAGTCGAAGTTATCACAAACCTGAGAGTATTCAAATTGTCGAAACCTTGTTAAAGGCGTTTGATTTGCCGTTTCAGGTAGACTCTCATCAAATCTTCCTATCTGCCTACATTGGTATTGCCATTTTAGGACGTGATGGTCGAGATCTCGACACCCTAATTAGACATGCTAGTGTCGCCAGAGAAGAAGCCAAACAACCGGGAAATCGTCGCTACCAGTTTTATATTGCCTCCATTGGCGCGAAATCGCAAGAAGCCTTTGAGCTAGAAATCCAAATGCGTCAAGCCTTGGAACGGCAGGAGTTTCAGCTTTATTATCAACCGAAAGTAAATCTGCTCACCGGACAAATTGAGGGGGCGGAAGCCTTGGTGCGCTGGAACCATCCCCAACGGGGGATTATTTCGCCCGTTGAGTTTATTCCCTTAGCCGAAAAAACCGGGCTAATTGTGCCATTGGGCGAATGGGTACTCAGACAAGCTTGTCACCAAGCGCGAGTCTGGCAAGATCAGGGAATCTATCCCTTACGGATTGCCGTGAATTTATCGCCCCGTCAGTTTAATCAGTCTAATTTAACCAACTTTGTCGTAGACATCCTCCATGAAACGGGATTGAATCCCCATTATTTAGAATTAGAACTCACCGAAAGTACATTAGTGCAAAATCCCGAATCCGCAATGGCGACATTGCAGAGATTCAAGGCTCTGGGCATTCGTATCTCTATTGATGATTTTGGCACAGGCTATTCCGCCTTAAGCCAGTTGAAGAAATTCCCCTTTGATGTGTTAAAAATTGACCGTTCTTTTGTCTGTCAACTGACCGAAGATAGCCGCGATGAAGCGATTACCACGGCAATTTTACAAATGGCTCGCAGTCTGAAGTTAAAGGTTGTGGCGGAAGGCGTGGAGACGCTAAGTCAATTGAATTTTCTCAAAGGACATCAGTGCGATGAAATCCAGGGGTATTGGTTTAGTCCGCCTTTATCGGCTGAGGCGTTTGCTGATTTGCTGAGTACGGGAAAAAAGTTTCCCTTATTGTCAAGTTAAATCGAAAATAAAACATCAGTGTTGCGATTACAGTCCTCCTTTCTGGGTCGGCGAAACATTATTTAGGGCTTGCTGAATTAATGGTAAAGCTATACTATACAAGAGTTTAAAGCCATTTTTGAACCCGACAAGTGCAAGTTTTTTACACCCTTACGCTCTTGCATCATTGGGATTTATTGGCATCATTGGGCAATCCTGTTCATTCGTAAATATATAGGCTTCGACTTGATTTATATCAAATCTTTTAGACCACCTGTTGGCATAATCAATAGCCTGTTCTTCAACTTTGCGTCTTTTTTTTCGGTTGCTTGTTCTCTTCGTCGAACCTGTTCGCCCTCCTCCCTCGATATCGATCCATTTAACCTCGACTACAGCAAAGCGTCCAGAGCCATCAGTGAATACTAAATCTCCACGTCCTTTATCAGATCGACTAGGTTCTACCTCCCATTCATCCTCGACTACATACTGATATTTAGAAAGTAGTTTTGTGCTGTTCAATACAAGTTTCCGCTTAAGGGCATACTCATTATTGCTGTCCCAGTCTCGTCCTTCAAAGTAGGCTCGCAGTACCTGATTGCGATGTTCGATTTCTTTTATATCCATCACTCATCCATTTCCTTCACATCCCAGAACAATTACAGTCAATACCAATTTAACAGTCAATACCAATTTAAGGCGATTGCATAAGGAAGCAGGTCAGTTTTGCACAAAACGCTCAAGTAGGTTGGCTAGAGCGTAAGCGAAACCCAACAGGGTCTCGATGGCGTTGGGTTTCGTTCCTCAACCCAACCTACAAAGGGTTTTAAGCCTTATCCCATAATAGTTTGAAAGTCGAGAAAAAATTGACTTTATTGATAATTGACTATGAAAAAATAGGAGTTGGAGAGTGCAGGGCGCGATCGCTCTCCCAAATAATAAGAAAGATGTGAGTAATGCATAGGTATTTTCGGGGGGAAAGGGAAAGGAACAAGATTTGGTTTTATCCAACTCCCCCTCTCCCAGACTTGGGAGAGGGGGCTGGGGGGTGAGGGCGAAACGTCCATT
>CAKZMA010000609.1 GCA_937127375.1 uncultured Coleofasciculus sp.
GGAGCTGGGGGAGCTGGGGGAGCTGGGGGAGCTGGGGGAGCTGGGGAGCTGGGAGTACAGGTGCAGATGTGTAGGGGCGGGTTTTACAGATAACGTTTTGGAGACAACCAATAACTTAACTAAACCCGCCCTTATAGAGCTCGGTTCACTAACCGCAGGAAAGGAAGGGTCAAAATTTGGGTTTGCATTCGGTTGTTGTTACAGGAATTGGTCTAATCTCAGCATTAGGGGGTTTAGAACAAAGTTGGCAACGACTGCTTAATGGTGAGTCAGGGATTCGCTCTTATCAACCCTTTCCAGAATTACCTGTTCGACCCTTGGCGCTAATCAATTCCGTGCCAAGTTCATTAATGACGTTGACTCAGGTCGTCGTCGCCGATGCTCTGGCTGATGCCAATCTTCAGACACCGATGCCTAATTGTGGTGTGGTGGTTGGCTCTAGTCGTGGCTGTCAGGCATCTTGGGAAGAGTTGATCAGAGCCGCTTTTGAGCAGGGAAGTGGTGGTGTAGGGGAGATATTCTCTAGTCACCATTCCTCCCGGCTGAAGCAAGAGACTTGGTTAGAAACATTGCCACATCAAGCCGCGATCGCAACGGCTCGTCAAATTGGCTCGATGGCACCTGTGTTGGCACCCATGGCAGCTTGTGCAACGGGAATTTGGGCGATCGCACGGGGGGTTGAACTGATCCAAATCGGTCAATGTCAACGGGTTGTTGTCGGTGCGGTGGAAGCCCCGATTACCCGGTTAACGTTGGCAGGATTTGACAAAATGGGGGCTTTGGCAAAAACAGGGGCTTATCCCTTTGACCAACGACGAGAGGGTTTAGTGTTGGGTGAAGGGGGAGCGGTTTTGGTGTTGGAGTCAGCAGAATTAGCCTTAAGTCGCGGTGTGCCAATTTATGGACAAATCTTAGGCATGGGATTAAGTTGTGATGCACATCATGTTACTACTCCAAAGTCAAGTAGCAAGAGTGCGATAACCGCAATTCAGCAATGTTTAGCTCGAAGTCATCTTTCCGCCACTGAGATTGACTATATTCACGCTCATGGCACAGGGACTCGGTTAAACGATGAGAATGAAGCCCAGTTAATGGATGATTTGTTTACCCATAGAGTGGCGGTAAGTTCAACCAAGGGAGCCACGGGTCATACCTTAGGTGCATCGGGCGCGATCGGTGTCGCGTTTTGTTTGATGGCACTCAAGCATCAAATATTACCGCCTTGTGTAGGATTGGGCAAACCCGCGTTTGATTTAGATTTGGTGACCCAAGCACGTCGGCACAAGGTTCGCCAGGTATTATGTTGGAGTTTTGGTTTTGGGGGTCAAAATGCAATCCTGGCTTTGCAGGCTTAAGCAAGATCCCCGACTTCTTGGAGAAGTCGGGGATCTGTCCTTAGTACCTCACTTACTTGAAAAGCGCTGTAAATTTAAATGGATGACAGCTGATTAATTTTGAGTGTGATTATCTGCAGTCAAGGACGTTGGGTTACTCATTTGCAGTGCCGTTTTCGCATCCGTACCTGTCTTTTCCCAAATTGCCTCTAACACAGAATTTTCATCCAGTTCCGCACTAATGTAAGTGATATTTTCGCTAGCCACGATTCCCTGGGCTTGGGCGGCGATATCAGGATATTTTTGGAAGACGGCTTGAAGAACTTGATCTCGGCATTGGAAAAGTTCGTCATAGCCAAAAACGCGATCGCACTCCCAGAATTGAACCGCTAATTGGTGTCCGGCTAACGCTGATTTAACAGTGGCTAGAATCTCAGCATCCCCGTAGGCATTTTCGACGATAGGTGTCAGATCACGTATATCTTCGCCATATTCTTTGGGATGAATATCACCTTCAATTTTGATTTGGATCACACGCAATTCCTCAAGTGCTGTTTCCAGAGGGGGTGGAATAACGGGGGGTGAGGTTTTAGTGGCGATTTTGTCCGAACGATTGACATCCGTACTTTCCGAACGCACGGATAGTATACTCAGCACACAGCTTACGAGTAGGGTAACTGTCATGAATATCAGCGCTAATTTCTTAAATTGCATCTGTCAAAGTCTTAAAATAAATGGATTAGCAGCCCGCTTGAGTTTATTATTCCCAAGTCACTAGCCAAAAATCACCAAAGCCATTTTTAAGGAAACGAGTTTTAATCGTGAGACTAAAGCAGGAAAGCCTGGTGGCTCAATCTTAACATCATGTTTGTGCTGAATGGTAATGTTATTTTGATTGTAATCAAGTCGTGAGCCTTAACTTTATATAAATATCTTATAATCTTACTATTGAAGTAAACTATTAATTATTTTTCGCTTATTTTAAATATATCTTGAAATTTCCAGGGGTTAAATTTTTATAGAAGATATATTAAGATATTAGACCAAGATATTAGACCAATCTCTTCTATCGTCTACCTACTTAGGACTAATGGCAGCGGGTATTCCTGGCGGAGTATACCGTTGAAGGACATTAACCTCTCTGCCAACAGGCTTATTCCTAAGGTATCAGACTTATAAGTGTGTAAAGCTGATACCCGCGATCGCGAGTTTTTTGATCACCATTGGTGCGAGTACAATTAACACCTTAAGCCACACAGGGGCAAGCACGAGGCTAACCAATAAGCAAATCATGGCGGTAAACGCGGCGGCAAGTTGGACGATTTCTTCTGTGGTGTTAACAACCACACAAACTGCTGCGAAGGTGATTGTTACGATTATCAATAAAACCAAAAGCATAATAACTCACCAGGGTAGATTCGACTGAGCGATAGTTTGTGTTCCTGGGACGGATAAGACTTATGCCTGTCTCTCCACTCTCATTTTGACTGGCGACTGGGTTGTGATGCGAGGAACAATCAAACCTCCTCTCTTAACGACTACAAATTTTTAGATGGGAGTGTCAAGAGTTATCCAGGGTTTCACACAAGCTTCATCAAAGCTTCATGAAGACCTCATGAAGGCTTAATAATAGGATTAGGGGTAGCCAACCTCGAATTGCAACACTTGGCTAAGTCACATCGAGTTTCATCCCCAAGTGAGTTGCGCGATTATCCCAGAGATGTTTTTGAACTGACGCATGGAAATAAGTCCTATAGGAGAGGTTGGCTCTAGCCACTTACTCTTACAATTTATGAAGAATTAACCCACAAAGCTATATATGATTCTCTCTACTGATATCCAGATTCCCTTTTCTCGCTCCATTGTTTTTGCGACCTACCGTGATAGGTTAATGGAGTTAATCCCCTATATGACGAATGTTCGGAGCATCGAGGTGAAGTCCCGTCATCAAGACAATGCATGTATTCACGCCGTCAACGAGTGGCACGGTGGTGGCGAGATTCCAGCTCCGGTTAGAACACTGTTGAGCAAAGATATGCTGAAGTGGACAGAATATAACACCTGGAATGAGTCAGATTATACTCTGGTATGGAGTATCAAGACTCACGCCTTTACCGAAGCTGTTCACTGCGCTGGCAAGAATCGCTTTTTGAATGATCATGGTCAGACGTTGATTGAAAGTCGCGGCGAAATCAGGATTGATCCCAAGCGGATTCAGGGAGTCCCACCATTGTTAAAAAACCAGGTTGCATCAGTGGTTGAGGATTTTCTGAGCAAAAAAGTTGAACCAAACCTGCTACAGATGAGTGAAGGGGTACGTCAATATCTAGACCAACAAACGATTAAATACAAACTTGCTTAAAGCGGCTCTATGGTTTGACATACAAGTTCGTAGTAAGAGTTTTAGCCTTATTCAACCATTTTAGGTGTGCCACGCCGCCATCGTAGTGGACTGACACAGCTAAAATTGTGGAATAGATTTTATCATTGAATCGGGCGCACGCCATGCGCCCCTACAATGCTAATCCACCAATTAAGGTGTGCCACGCCACTAGGATGCAATAAATATCTTGTAGGGACGACCCACTTGCACTAATGAACAACCGTAATCCACTCAAAGGTTTAAATGCCGAACAGCTTATTCTTAATTTCCTCTCTGACTGTGCGATTTACATTAGAATTGCTATTCATCTCCTCCAACAGACATCTATTAGCATTATAATATTGCTTTAGTAAATTCCTTTGCTCGTCGTCTAACTGTAAATCGTGACCTAAAATATTTCTTATTTTATCAATCCAGCCTTGACCATTATTTTGCCGCCAATCTTCAAAACGTTCTTTATCTTTATCAATGTCACGCAGTTCAGCTTGAATTTGTTGTAATGCTTGCTTCAATTCCGGCTCAAGGTCAAGGGCAAAGACAGAAACAATAACATTTGCTGGATCAGTATTAGGGTTA
>CAKZMA010000610.1 GCA_937127375.1 uncultured Coleofasciculus sp.
CGCGATCGCACGTTAATAAACTATCATAGACCTGCACCTTGGCAACGGGTAACTCTGGGGAAATGGCTTCCAGACATTTCAACCTAATTTTGTCCAGGAATGGCAAGACAGAGGCGACATATTGTTTTCGATGCTTCGTGTGGTCAAATTTAATCGCATTCCACAGATGTTCTAAGTGTTCCCAAGTCGAGCATTTTTGCAGGTGACAGGCTACAGCATTTTTCCATTGTTCCATTTGGCGATAACTGATAAATTGTCCACCTTTGTCCAAGCGGTGAACAAATAGAACATAAAGCCAGGATTCAACTTTGACAATTAGGGATTTGGAAATTCCCAGGAATTGGGCGATTTGGCGTTTGGTGATGCGGAACTTTTGCGCGGGGTTAATACGGCGGAATAAAGCAGTCATTGGATTTGAGATTTTAATTTTTGAATAGGTGGATGGGTCATCGTTTTCGGGCGGGATATCAAAAATAATGGTAAAGTTCAACGTAGGCATGAACCGTCGCAGAACTTGCAGGTGTCCTTCTGCATCGCTGCGGCTGCGAGAGTGCCGAGCTTGCGTTTAATGTCCTCATCGGGTATTTATTGATAGACTGAGTTAGTGCGATCGCCCTTTTGCGGCATCGCTTTTTGGTCAGATAAGATAAGATGTCTAATGCGTAAGGCATCTAGACAGCCAGACGAAACCTAGCCAATGGCTAAACTAACTGTTGAGCTAGCTAGCCAATGGATAGGGTAGACGTTAGGTTTACGAGTCCTAACAGGTGAGGAAATGGACAAGTTAGTCGAAGGTCTAAGCCGACTCCTCGATTCGCCTTTGTTTTTCTATGTCTATATTAATTAAGTCAAGTTAAAATTGTCAACTAATTTGTTTCAAGTTACAAGACATGAGAATATGACATGGTAAAGGACGGAAAACGAATCACATTTGCATACTTGAGAGAGCGTGCGGGTTTAACCCAGCGTGAGATCTCCATTGCAATGGATGTAACTGTTACGACTGTTTCCCAGTGGGAAACGGGCGCACGAAGACCACGTTTGTTTCCAGAGCAAATTCAGAAATTATTACAGGTACTCGACTGCACCCTTGAGGAATTCGTAGAAGCGTTTAGCCAAAATGAGCCGTGAAAGCCGGATTTACCCAAAAATCCCACTCCTGTAAAATGATGGTTGATTAATACTTGTCGAAAAATACTGGTCAACCAAAAGTTAACAAGGATGCAATATGGCAAACGAAGAAGAATCAATAACGTTTGCGTACTTGAGGAAGCGTGCGGGCTTAACCCAACGGAAAATATCAATTTTGATGGATGTCACTGTTGGTACCGTTTCTCTGTGGGAGACAGGAGGACAAAGACCACGGTTATTTCCAGAACAAACTCAGAAATTATTACAGGTACTTAACTGCACTCTTGAGGAACTCGTTGAAGCGTTTAGCCCAATTTAACAGTAAAATCTATTCCACAATTTTAGTTGTGTCAGTCCACTACTAACTACAAATGACGAATGACGAATGACAAATGACGATCTCCACAGTTAGGTTTTATTGTGTCCACCTAATTACGGTTGCCGACAAATGCCAAATACTGACGTGTAGCCGTGTAAAAATGTACTCCCGCCAACAGGTCCAATCTCGCCATTACAGAAGAAACCGCCAACTGAAATATTATTGATATAGCGACACAAGAGTTGGGAATCAAAATCTGGTTTACCATACAATCCTTGACCTCGCCCTAAACAGGAAAACATTAAGGCTCCCGCCGTTTCTGGGGTGGGATTGACTTGGTTTTGATAATTTTGTAAGAGTAATTCTAAGTCTTCCTCAGAGGTGCGGGCGTCTCGCAGATGGAACTGAATCCGTTGACCCGGGCGCACCCGATCGCCGATCGCGATCGCACCCAGTCTCGGATCAACGCCTAACAGATTGCGAATCAGGAAATCCCCAGGACCGAGACTTTGCTTAAACTCATCACGGGCAATGCCAATAAATAGGGAATGTTGCGCCAATTCGCGATCGCTCTCACTTAGGTTTTGAATTACGTCACGCAGCACAGCTAGGGGCGGCTGGGATTCAACCTCACTGAAGCTCATCCCGTTACTATCCGCCAGTTCCAGTACGATATTTCGTTCCCCTTTGGTGATCTGATAGGGTTGACCAATGGGACGACAGCCTTGGGCGACAATTGGGTCTAGTACCACATTCCCACTTAATGCCACGCCGATTGTACCTTCTCGATGGAGCGTACCTCCAGAGTATCGTTCCGAATCACGATAAAATAACCCACTCTGAACTCCCATAGCACTGGCACTGGCTAATCCTCCCACCTTCACCGAACCCGGATAGGCAAAATCTAGCCCTTGCAGGAGATCATTGATTTTTGAGGAAAAGGGATCGGCTAATAAGATGAAATGGGGTTTATCTTGCGGGGAAACACCGATTAAGTCTACCCAAGTACTGGGTGAACTATCCAAGTCGGGCAAATCACTTCCCGGAATATGAAACGCCCGTACAGAAACCTCTGGCATACTTGCCAAACTAATTGATAGAGCGGGTTCTGCTTCGATTTCTTGAGGTTGACCTTGGGCATTCATCCCAATCACGCCACCTCCCCCACAACCAATGATCACAGGTACAGATAACCGTTCTTGTAGCAGGGGCATTAATCGGGAATACTCGCTGGCATAAGCTGAAGAGATGAACACCAGACCCAAATCCGCAGGCATCGACAACGATTGTTCCAGACGCTCTACCACTTCCGCGATCGCTGTTTCCAAGGACGGACGAGTTGATAAGGCATTTACCCACTTCATCAAATTTGCCATGACTTTTACTGAGGTTTTCCCTGGGTA
>CAKZMA010000611.1 GCA_937127375.1 uncultured Coleofasciculus sp.
AGTGAAACCCGCCCCTACACATAAAACTCTTTTCTCGTCATTGATCTATTTACCTCCCCCTGCTCCCCCTGCTCCCCCTGCTTCCCCTGCTCCCCCTGCTTCCCCTGCTCCCCCTGCTCCCGTAGCTTCCCCATCTCCCCACACCTTACCTACTTTGTCAATCGGATAAAAGATGAGTGGGTAATCCATCAATGCTTTGGATATTTTTCGCCTGCCAATATTCATAAATGCCCTGTTCTCCCTTTTTCTCTGACCATTCAACCAGAGTTTCTCGTTCACCTTGAAATTCATATAGGGGAACAGCATAGCCACAAGAAGTTTGCACTGATTCAATATCTAGAACAATAATTTGCCGTTGTCCTGGCAGTGAATTAAAGTGGATATAAAAGGTGTCCCATTCTGGAGCAACGGGGCGAATTACCCGCCCTTGACCGTAAAGGCGTAAAATTAGAGGTTTATCGGTAAAGCTGCAAAACATGATCGTTAGTCTACCATCGTCCTGCAAATGAGCCGCCGTTTCATTGCCACTACCTGTTAAATCCAGGTAAGCGACGGTTTTCGGATCAAGACAGCGAAATGTGTCCATACCTTTGGGGGATAAATTAATCCGCCCCTGTCGAGGTGCTGTCGCGGTAAAAAAAATCTGTTGTCCTTTGATGAAGTTTTGTAAATATTGGGAGAGTTCTGAATAAAATTTTGCCATCGTCCTAATACCTAATACCTAATAGATAAAGAAAAATAAAGTATTGTAAATGTAGTCCGACAATTTGTTACCTTGCCAGTCGGAAGCGATCGCAAGTCGTCTAGCTTGGAAATAGGGATGAGCGTTGAGTGGGAGAGGGGCTGGGGGCATTGTCAAGTATAGTTCATAGGGCTTGGGGAGAAAATCAGGACGAAAAAAGCGTCAGGCTTTCGTGGTGGACATTCCAGACGAGAGCGGATGTTCAACGTAAAGGATAAAAGAATCCCCAAAAACGAATCGGGCATAGTACAGACGAGTTGTGCATGGAAAATGGAGAAAGGATGTTCTAAGCGTGACTTGTGGCGTCTGAGATTAGGAGAAGCGAGTTTCATTGGTTTGGGTGTACAGGGTGATAGCAATTTCAATAACCGATCAGGGGAAGATTACTCTTATGAGTGATTGAGGGCGTCACACTCCAGCCCGACTCCAAACAATCTTAAAAGACTGTGGCACAATTAACGGGGTGCATCTTGAAAAGTCTGAGTACTTAAAAATTCTATGGCTAAATTTGTCTTTGTAACAGGTGGGGTTGTATCTAGCATCGGTAAGGGTATCGTTGCTGCTAGCTTAGGACGATTACTCAAATCGCGAGATTATTCGGTGTCGATTCTTAAGCTAGACCCCTATATTAACGTCGATCCAGGAACGATGAGTCCCTTTCAACATGGGGAAGTCTTTGTCACAGCAGATGGGGCGGAGACGGATTTAGATTTGGGACATTATGAGCGGTTTACGGATACGCTGATGTCCCGCCTCAATAGTGTCACCACCGGATCAATCTATCAGGCGGTTCTGAATAAAGAGCGTCGCGGCGACTACATGGGGGGAACGGTGCAGGTGATTCCCCATATTACCAATGAGATTAAAGAACGGATTCATCGGGTGGCAAAAAATACCAATCCGGATGTGGTAATTACCGAAATTGGGGGAACCGTCGGGGATATTGAATCCTTACCATTTTTGGAAGCGATTCGTCAATTCCGTAAGGATGTGGGGCGCAATAATGTGCTGTATATGCACGTTACCCTGTTACCCTGGATTCCGTCAGCGGGTGAAATGAAAACCAAACCGACTCAGCATTCGGTGAAAGAACTGCGTTCGATTGGCATTCAACCGGATATTTTAGTCTGTCGGTGCGATCGCCCCCTGCAACCAGGGATTAAAGAGAAACTCTCGGAGTTCTGCGATGTGCCTGTAGAATCGGTGATTACTTCTCCTGATGCCAATAGCATCTACGAAGTCCCCCTGATTCTAGAACAAGAAGGACTGGCAAACCAAACCTTAGATCTATTACAACTCCCCCAACGGGAACCGGATTTAAGCCAGTGGCAAACCTTGGTGGAACGTATGCACCGCCCCATCCATCAGGTGGAAATTGCCATTGTCGGTAAGTATATCCGCTTGAGTGATGCTTATCTATCCGTTGTCGAAGGATTGCGCCACGCCGCGATCGCATTAGGGAGTGAATTCAACATCCGTTGGGTAAGTTCGGAAGATATTGAAACCGAGGGTGCGGAAAAGTTTTTAGCCGAAGCCCACGCGATCATTGTTCCGGGAGGCTTTGGTATCCGAGGCGTGGATGGCAAAGTAGCAGCAATTGAATATGCCCGTACCCAAAAAATTCCCTTCCTGGGTTTATGCTTGGGAATGCAGTGTTCTGTGATTGAGTGGGCGCAAAATATTGCGCGGCTTGAGGATGCTCATAGTGCCGAGTTTGTACCCAATGCTCGGAATCCCGTGATTAACTTGTTGCCCGAACAACAGGATGTTGTGGACTTAGGGGGTACGATGCGCTTAGGGATGTGTCCTTGTCGGATTCTGCCCAATACCTTAGCTGCTTCACTCTATGAGGAGGAGGTGATTTATGAACGTCACCGACATCGCTATGAATTTAATAATGCCTATCGTAACCTGCTTTTAGACACAGGTTATATGATTAGTGGCACATCCCCCGATGGTCGCTTAGTGGAAATCATTGAATACCCCGATCATCCCTTCTTCCTGGCAACTCAGTTTCACCCAGAGTTTAGCTCTCGACCGAGTGCGCCCCATCCCTTGTTTAAAGGATTTGTGCAAGCTGCGATCGAGCAATGTCAGGGTGAAGATGCAATTTCCCCAACCAATGCTCCAATGATCCAGCAATCCCCTGTGCAGGTATCGTGACCTAAAGATTTGAAGTTTGAGTTATGAGGCGAGCCAAAATTATCTCACAGCTCATAACTCAAAGCTCACAATGGCTTGAGGAGGTTTTGTGGCGTACTGGATACAAATTGATTATGAACGCAGTGATTATGTGATTGACTTAGATCGCATCAGTGCGTTTGCCTGCGCTCCCAACGGCAAAATTATCTTCTGGTTGCCGAATAGTGCCCACCAGATTATCATTAATCAGCAAGGTGATCCAGAGGGGTATCATCAAGTTTTGGAGTATATTAAACAAGTCTGTGCTCATTCCCTAGCTGGATCTTGGATTCAAGTTAGATATGAGCGCAGTGACTATGTAATCGATCTCAACCGCATCAGTAGCTTTTCTCACGCGGCGAGTGGCAAGTTAACCTTTTGGTTACCCGATAGTTCAATTCCGATTATTATTAATGAGCAAACTGATCCAGAGAGTTATCAGAAGATTCTAGATTATATTAAACGTAAAACAGGTTATGTTATTTCTTAGAAAGTTAAATTGGAGCGGGTTTAGTCAAATCGGGGCTGGCTCAGAAACGATAGTGGTAAAACCCGCCCCTACAGATCCGCATTCCGTGAACGAAGAAGGGTTAAGACGCGCCATGGAACGGCTCTACATGGCTCCGGGAGCTGTAGCTTAAGTAGACACAGATGGCGGACAAGAGACTTGCACTAAGTAGGGCTTGCTGAGCCTTGATTGATAAGGGTTTCCAGTTTGTGCAGCAAGCCCTAATTATTGGTCTGTTATGAATTCCAATCCCACATCACGGGATTATCATCCAGGGGATCAGTAACAATACGTCCGATCGCGTCAATTTCTTGTAGTTCTTCTTGAGATAACTTTACCTCAGCCGCCTTAGCATTACTAGAGGATTGCCCTTCATGACGCGCCCCCGCGATCGCAT
>CAKZMA010000612.1 GCA_937127375.1 uncultured Coleofasciculus sp.
TGGAGATGGTCATACTCCCAGTTAAAGAAGCCAATCCCTAAGGTGAGCGATCGCAACTCTATAATAAAGTCATGCATTTCGGACTGAGGCAAATACCCAGAAATACAGTCCCATCCGTTCCAACCCGACACCGGTTCATAGTTGAGAATTTGCCCCCGACGCCCGGAGATCAGTTGCAGTGCTTTCGAGGTAAACTCCGTTGGCGCAGACACCTGAATTGCCATAATCGGTTCCAATAGTACCGGATTACACTTGGGCATCCCTTCCGTCATTGCTACTCGTGCGGCTTGTTTAAACGCCTGTTCGGAACTATCCACAGAATGATACGACCCATTAGTTAACGTAACCGCCACATCGACAACCGGGAATCCCAAAGGACCTTGGGACAAATACTCCCGCACCCCCGTCTCAACGCCTGGAATATATTGTTTCGGGACAGCACCACCGACAATCGTTTCCGAGAAGCTAAAGCCTTCACCGCGTTCCCTGGGCTTAATATCTAGGTAAACATCCCCAAATTGCCCATGACCACCACTTTGGTGCTTATAGCGCCCGTGGGAGGATGTAGATTTACGAATCGTTTCTTTATAAGGAATCCGGGGAAGGTGAGTATCCATCGGCAAATTATATTTGCGCCGCAGTCGGTCTAACGCCACTTTTAGGTGTATTTCACCTTGTCCCCAGAGGATAATTTCATGAGTGTCCTCATGTTGCTCCCAGGATAATGATGGATCTTCTTCTAAAAGCTTGGTTAGCGCCCCACTGAGTTTAACTTCATCCTTGCGCTTTTCGGCAGTAATCGCTAAGCCATAGACGGGTTTCATGGCTGGGGCTTTGGGTAATTCTTTTGCCCCCTTCTCGTCTGTACTCAGAGTGTCACCCGTTTGAATCCCCTCTAATCGTCCGATCGCGACTATATCACCTGCCTTGGCTTCTGGGGTAGACTGCTGTTGCTGACCAAAGATATGGTACAGTCCTCCAGCCCGAATTCCATTCAGAACCGCACCATCGGTGAGTTGACCCGTCCAAACTCGCGCCAAAGAAAGTTTACCTCCTTGGGGGGTGTAATAGGTTTTCAGCACCTGTGCCACGGTTGCGCTACCTTTACCCGTCAATCCCCGACGTTCAGCCGTGGCTTGTGGGGCTGGGGCTTCCCGTAATAGGGCATCAATTAGGTGGCGTACCCCATAATCTTGTTCCGCCACCCCGATAAATACCGGCACAATTAAATCTGCACCTAATTCCATTTTTAGGTCTTTGACAATTTCCTCTTGGGGCGGTTCAATTTCCTCTAGGAGTTCTTCGAGTAAGTGGTCATCAAAATCTGCTAAAGCTTCCAGCATTTCTTCCCGTGCGGCATGTTCGGCATCTTTGAGGGACTCAGGTAGGGGTACAGGGTCAGCCGGAGCGCCCGAATGGTAATGAAACGCTTGTTCGGTGACTAAATCAATAAACCCGATTAGCTGTTCTGCTTTGCCAATCGGGTACTGATGGGGAATGATGGGGCGGGAGGATACCCCTTTCAAGGCGTCTAAAATCTGGCGATAGGATTGACCGCAGGCTCCCCCGTCACAGGAAAGTTGATCGATTTTGTTGACAAAGACGAGGTGAGGGATTTTCCAGTCATCCAGAAACTTGAATAAGGGGGCGAGCATCAGCACGCGATCGCTCGTGGGTTCGCAGACCACAACAGCCGCATCAACACCCATGAGCGCATTATAGGTTTCTTGGGCAAACTCAATCGAACCCGGACAGTCAATCCAGTTGAAGCGAATGCCCTGATATTCGGTATCGGCGACATTGATCTCCACTGTCATCGTGCGATCGCGTGCTTCGGCTATGGCGTCGCCTACGGTGTTTCCATCTTTGATGTTCCCTTTGCGAGATGTCGCCCCGGTAACGAACAACAAACTTTCTAACAGGCTGGTTTTACCACTCAAATAGGGACCAACAATTGCCACATTACGGATGGCTGTTACAGCGTTTTGGTTCATGGTTTTACCCCAGACTAATGTTAATCAAGTAATCGATTAAGGGAGTGAGGTCTTGTCTGCTCTCTAAATTAAGCGATTGGCTCACCTCTTAATCTGCCCATCTGTGGCATTTATCGCATTTGCATTTATGGATATGGAGCAGATGAGCAACTCTCTGTTTATCAAATTAGCGCGTTCTGTCCTCAATTTGATAATCTCAGCCCAGTTGGGTCAGGAAAATTACTGTTAAGTTAAGTAAGGTTGCTCCTGATTAATGACTTCTAATTTTTATGTATATTCTCTGGTTTAACAGTTAAAGTTGTATAAAAATGGTATAATTTTAGCGCCACATAAACTTAATATTTTTTTAACAATGATAGCTGGCTGAGTAGGCAAGCCAGGGAAGATATATGAGATCTGGTTCAGTTGAATGATGAAACACCCACGTACCCGTAAAAAACCGTCTGCCTTGTACTATCAATTAAGCTTACTATTGCTGAGTATTAGCGTCGGTGCAGTTGCTGCTAATCATTCTCTGGCGTCGGATAGGGTGGGAAACGTTCCCATGAACCCAGACGCGCCATGGCAGGTTTCTACATGCACTCCTGTACCCCTACACCCCTGCACCCCTGTACTGCTATTCCAGACAGAACCAACTGACTATCTTGCCCAATCTATCCCTCCTCTGAAGCCAACCCAACCCGCCGCACTCGAACAGCTAAACCAGGGATTGAGGTTAATTCAGCAAGGGAATGTCGCCCAAGCGATCGCGGCATTTCGTCAAGCGGCACAACTCAACCCTCAGCTTGCCCCAGCGCACTATAATCTAGGATTAGCCTTGCGTCAAGCGGGACAGTTACAAGCTGCCGCTGATGCGTTTTACCAAGCGGCTCAGATCGATCCCAAGTTTGCTCTAGCTTACGCGAATTTAGGGGCAGCGTTGTTGGAAGGGAATAATTTGCCCCAAGCACGGGAGGCGTTGAGACAGGCGATCGACCTTGATCCGGAATTGGGGGTTGCCCATTATAATTATGGGTTGGT
>CAKZMA010000613.1 GCA_937127375.1 uncultured Coleofasciculus sp.
CAAATTGTTGGGTCTTGGGACCCGTCGTGAGCCAGCCTGAACGCAGGGAATCAATGACTTCGGCAATTTCTGCTTCACCGAGGTCTGGCAGGGCAAAAGGAATAAATGTATTCACGTTGTCTTTACTACAGCTTGTCTCTTTTTTCACCCATTATCAAATAAGTTGGTGGGAAAATAGTTTTTTTTATTTCAAAAACCTGAAAAATGTCACAGATTAAGTTTAATTCTTTGTCGGTAAAAAATTTAGCCTTTTGGTAATTCCAGGTTCTATGTCTAAATCTTCTTAATTTATGCAATAATCCCCCTTTAGCGTTTTCTAGAAATAGGACTTTGCCCGATGGCTTTAATTTATTTGATATCTGTCGCAAAAAACATTCCAGTTCGGGGACAATCACTAAAACGCTTTTGGTAAAAATTAAATCGAATGATTCGTCTGGAAATATATCAAAATCTCCATTATACGCAATAAAATTAGTTCGTTGCTCTACTTCCATATTTATAGCTTCGGCAACAGCATTTCCTATAAAATCAGGATTAATGTCAATTCCTGTTACTGTACCTCCTAACCGAGCAAATAGGCAAGCCATTTTTCCACTACGGCTACCGATTTCTAATATCTTTTTACCCGCAAAATCGATTCCTGTAAATTCGCGTAGAGCATAATTTAATTGTCTTTTCCATGTGCTGCCGCCCCACTCGACAAAGTAATCTAAGTTGGGTATAACGTTGTTGTTTATCTGGCTGGTAAGCTGTTCTGACAAGTGAGCCTCCTGTTAGTTGTATGTCAATTTTAAGCCGATTTTTTAATCCAACATAAGACGTGGGTTCTTAGAAAGGGTAGGCTATTGAACCAGGAATACAGACCAGGGTGCAGTTTAGTGATACTTCTACTAAGTGGTGGAGCTAAGGTTAAACGCCACACCTTAATTGAGCCTTTAGGGAATAACCTGCGAATCCTCTGAACTGGAATTCCTCTCACATCTGGGTTTCTCGGGTTATTAATGGTAAAATCATACCAAAGTACACCTCCTTCTACTTTAATCAGTGACCACATACGATTAGCTAGCTTTTGCTGGAATTGATCGTCGAGTATAGAGGTAAAGACAGTTGATTGAAGAACTATATCCAATGAACCTTCCTCCAACTCAAGCGCCGCCGCGTCTCCCACTAAAATCTGAGTTGCTACTGGTAGTAAATGCCGTGCCTTGTTCGCTCTTTCTTCTAACAGTTCGTTGCCAACTAAGTTCTCTGGCTGAAATCCCAACCGAATCAATTGCAGTAGGTTTCCTCCTGAACCACAGCCAATTTCTAGAACTCGCTTGTTTTCTAAGGGGACGATACCACATACTTTGAGCCAACGGATCAGAGCTAGTTCTTTCTCCTGCTGGCTCATATATACCGCCGGATTGAGGGGCGTGTACAGAGATGCTTTGGACAGGTGTTGGCGGCGTGCGTAGCGATTTTTAATCTTCTCAACTTCACTGTTCATACATTAAAATCTCTTGTTATTTTTGTCAAATTATGATTCACATTTTTTTGCCGAAAAATAACCAAGTCAATTATTCCTCGAATAAAGCCGTATCCATAACCAAAATGATAAGCAGCAAAAATTAGAGGCATAACAGGTAGAAATTTAAATGATGATAACTCAGAGCAAGTGATGATGGTTGCCAGAATATTCACAAAACTATAAAAACCTATTAATCCTAAAAATAGCCAAACAAATAATATACTCAAAGGAGATAGAGCCACGAGTAAAATTAGGAGTCCTGTAAAGCTACCAGGAATAATATGCCTCAATGATGCAGGAATTTTGTGCTTTTGAATAACCTTAACTTTCCAATAGCCATACTGTACATATTGTTTAAACAATGCCCTAATGGATGCACGAGGGTAATACCAAGACTTGATTCGAGGCGATTGCAAAATTTTGTACCCTGCCTTAATCAAGCGTAAGTTTAATTCGTCATCTTGGTTCCGAACCAATTCTTCGTCAAATAAGCCTATTTTCTCTAAAGTTAACTTTTTCCAGCATCCCAGATAAACAGAATCCACTTCCCCTTCATACTCTAGCGAGTGAGAACTAGCCCCGCCACAGGAAAAGGAGGATTGAAAAGATAAGGCTATTGCTTGTTGTATATAGCTTTTTCCAACTGCACGCCATGCACCACCAACGTTACCAGCTCCAGTTTCCTGTAGAATCGTTACACACTGTTTAATGTAGTCGAGTGCATATTCTGTATGAGCATCCATACGCACCACGATATCTCCACGCGCTGTATGAATAGCATGATTTAAGGCGCAAGAAGTAATACGTTCCGGATTATCTACTAGACGAACTCTAGTATCTTCTTTAGCCAATTGGCTGATTATTTCGCGGGTGCCATCATCACTCATACCATCGGCAACGATAATTTCAAGCTGAGCCGAAGGAAGTTCCTGCTTCAAAACAGAGTGTAAAACACCTTCTATATAAGCTGCCTCATTACGACAGGGAATAACGATTGATACTAAAGGTTTTAAATTTTTTCTATAACTCATAATTTATTAATGCCAAGTTATCATCGTATATTTATTTGAGCCTGCATAGTGGTTAATCAGTAAGATGTTCATCAATACGTGCTTATTAATATTTTCACTATTTTCTTGCCAGCATTTCCCTGACCATATAAATACTTGGACGTGGGAGAGAGTATTTTTTTGCAAAAGCTTGCGGGTGCGCGGATGCAAAGGGAATACTACAGGGGTCTTTTGAGAGATTGTCTCTAAGGCATTCATAATGTGATTGAGTCGTACTGGGTCATCTGTGTTTTCAGCTCGGTGGACGGTAGCTAAGTAAAAAGACTCATTTTCATTGACTAAGGATGCGATCACGTCTGTCGGTTGGGCAATTTTCTGATAGTACAGCACTGATTATACAGGACATCACCTACATTGTTCACCCAAGACGGTCTGTGAGCAAGAATACCTTATCGCTCCAGGTTTTTAACTGCACTTTCGGTCGGACAAAATAACCAGCGATAAATAGGATCACTTTCTTACTTATGAAAATAACTCCCTGTAGAGCGATCGCAATTTTTCCGCTTCAGCTTCCCAGTTATACTTTTCTTCCACTGCTTTGCGCCCATTTTCCCCCATACGTTTTGCTTCATCAGGGTGTTCTAAAATCCACTGGATTGCTTTGGCGATCGCTTGGGGATTTAATGGATCAACACAAATACCGCATTGGTTTCCTTCAACAATCTCTTTCCATAGGGAAAAATTAGAAGCAATGACAGGAATGCCAGCAGACATATATTCAAACATTTTGACGGGTAATGCATTTATATAGTTATCAACTGGATGTAACACCACTAATCCTGCTACTGCTCTCGCTAAAGTTTGAGAAACTTCCTGTCGATTTAAGTGACCTAGTTCCTGTACATTAGTCCAACCCGACATTGCCATCGCTTGGCTACGCTGACTTCCACTGGAAAACTTTCCAGCCAACAATAATTTTGCATCTGTTTGACCAATTGCCTCAATCATTTCAAAAATCCCGCGTATATCAGTAATTCCTCCTACATAACAAACGGCATGTTCTTTGGGGAATAAGTTTATATCCAATAAGCATAGTTCCTCAACAATTGGATAATTTTTTACATTGATAACGTAGCGTCCTAATTTTGCAAATCGCTTTTCAATAAAAGGCGTTGCTGTAACAATTTCATCAAAATAGCTAGATGCACAATTTTCTATTTTTTCAATTAACGCTGAAGTAAAGTGTCGTATATATTTAGGAATATAGTATTTGCTGAGAATTTGACGAGGTACATCTTCATGTACGTCATAGATGACTGTTTGACCTTGCAATTTTAGCGTTAAACCAATTGGAATCAGCTCAGGATCATGAAAGTGATAAACTTGAGCATTTTCTTGGATTGCTCGCCGATATACTTGCCAGATTGTTCTAGTCATGCGTTCAATTCGATTTTTAGGTTTCGGCAATGCCTGTATCTGGATACCATCAATCTTTTCATCCTGTTCATGCTGAACCACAAGCACTACCTCATAGCCTAACTTAGCAAGCGTTTTACATTCTTTGTGGAAAATTCGGGTATCAAATAGGTGATGGACAGAAGTAAGGTGAACAATTTTACACATATTTTTTTTTCTTTATACTTTGTTTGGGTAGAGCCATGAGACCTAACGTGACAAATAAAAATCGATTATCTGGAATATCTCCACTTATAAGTGCATTCATCAATGCACTAACAAACAACATAGCAATCAGTAATCGCATTGGATCATTCCGAATAACAGACCAAGAACCTAGCATTCGTATTGCGTAAGTTATAAGACTGACAAAAATCATTATTCCTATTATGCCTAATTCAGAAATAATTTCAAAAAATAGGCTATGAGGATAACTACGAACATCGCCCATCTCCATTAATATTGGCCAACTACCAATGCCGTATCCAAAGAACGGATTAGCTAACCATAACTCAAAAGAACTAATATAGTATTCCAGACGTAAACTTGCAGAACGCCCTCCTCCTGGTTCATTTAACAACACAATTATTCTACGCAGTGTAGTTGTCAATTCACCAGTCAAAAATAAGTAGCAAATTATGCCCAAAATTATAACTAAAATTACGACTAGAGAGATAAGTTGGCGTTTGATAAGAAGTAAATGATTTTCAGAAATACGAACACCAATTATAAAAGGCACTAGTATCGCCAAAAAAGTCACCAAAAAAGGGGCACGCCCACCTATTAACATTAATAAGGTCATGAAAACAACAAGCATTAGTAGAAAAAATAGCTTTTTTATAAAGTCGTCGGATAAGTACATAAAATAAATAGTTGCAATAATAACACCTAGACTAATGATTCGACTGATACCTAAATAGTTAGTACCAAGCGCCGTTACAAATCCAACTCCTTCAGACTCTTGAAAGGCAAGGAATGCTTCAAAAGCTACCCAGCATGCAAACAATAAAAGTACAAAGAAAAATCGATTTATTCTTTGTCGATCATTAGCGATTACAATAGCTGGTGCTACTAAAGACCAAAATGTAAGTGTGGCTATATAAAAAGCCTTTTTGGTTGCATAAAGATAACCAGTAGACCAAAGTAAACTAGTAGTAACATAGGAAACAAAAGCAAAACTAATAACGATCAACACAAGAGATTTTTTTTGTATCTGAAAACGATAATCACACAGTACAATCAATAAAGCAAATAATACAGTGATAGCAAATAAAAAACCGGTTAAATCTACTGGTATCCAGGAAAAGCGAGGATCTGTCTTGTATTGTCCTGCGAAAATAAAAAGGACAAATAAGGTCTCAAAAGATAAGATTGTTTTACCTAGACTATAAATTAACATAAACAATATATTTTGTATATAAATCTTTAGTCTTTGCTGTGATTAGATCCGAGTTATGCCAAAGGAGTGTTAACTCTCCAGAGAAGATCTTACAAGATTTAAACAGCTTTTTGATTTTCTCCGTTGCATCATTACAGGAAAGATTCATGTAAGCACTATTTAGAAGACTACATTCCATCGCAATTAAGGGTCTTTCTCGAAGCCTCAATGCTTGTCTAGTTTGGAGGTTAAAGACAGGATACTCGTAGCAACTGCCGCAACGAAACCCAGCCCTGTCAGCGAAAGTTAGTGAGGTGTCGTAAGCTAAACCAGCATCTTCCCAATGTTGCCATGTATCTGGAGCTTTCCAGCGCAGGTAGTGTTGACGACCACCGAGTTGAGTTTCTGATACACCCTCTTCAGCTAATATTTTCTGTAAGCTCATTACCTCTGCCATAAGCTTGTCCGGTTGCAAATAAGTATCATAGCTTGGGTGTAACCCCACTTCATGCCCTCTGGTAAGAATCCGCCGAATCAGACGGCGAATTGCTGGCTCGTTAACATCATAGCGGGGGTCAGAGGGACTATACCCACAGATGAAGTAGAAAGCACTTCTAACCCCAATCGCTTCACTCTGATCCATGAGCCAGTCAAAGGTATCAAGACGGTCTTGATAGGGTAAGTTAAGAACAGCACGGCAACCGTTAATCGCTAACGATACTGCTAATAAAGGATTACGTCGAACAATTATATCGCCGATCATTCGCCGTGACCATCGTTTTATGCTGAAAGGGGTTAGCTCAAAGGGATTATCTACGTCATGACTCAAGCGCAACTGAAATTGTCGCGGCTTGCGCTCAAGCTTAAACCATAGGTGCTTCAGACAGCACCACAATATTTCTAAGTACTCATTGATAATTGGACGGTCAAGAAATCCTTCCTGATAGGCAAGAGAAGCTTTGGCTGGAAAGCGGTCATGCTGGTCTCGATCTGTTTTTACCACCTCTTCATAGCGCGTGAGCATAAAGAAAGCTGAACCCAATATATCAAGTCCTAGGTAGATTTGCTGCCCAGAAGCTTGGAAAAAGTTGGGATCATCAGGGTCATTCCCATAGATAACAGGGATTTGTGACTCTATTGTAGTGGTAGTTAGTCCTGTTGTAGCTAAATTCCAAACCTTTAGCGGTTGCTTTGGTAGGGAAGTGGGCTGCAACCACTGGTCAGTTGCTACGCTGAACAGTCCGTCAGCGATGATTAGTTCACGATCATCATCGATTGTGACTCGCACATCTAGGCGAACAACGACTTGAACCTGAATCTCTAGACCAAGAAATTCTTCAAAAATTACGGAGATAATGTAGCGGCGTTCTGGTTCGTAGTGAGGAGGAATTTGAATTTTTATCATAATAAGTAACCATAATCTGATCCTAGGGAAAGCCACTGTTTGAGTTGCTGTTTCTGCTCAATAGTCCAATTATCGTATTTTATGAATCTATGCCGGGTTGTCATGACCAGTCATTTTATAGCAAACTTAACGCGACGTGCCAACCGCTCAAGCCATCCGTCTAGATGGGCAATCTCCACTCTACTATTCGGAGCAGCATCTAAAAAAACGATCCCTCGGCTGGCTCGGTTACCCAGGTATAACTCTGCTGTTTTTCCAATTCCTTCTACTTGTTGAATATGTACCCATGCCTGAGCCATGCCAGGACTCCAATTTATATCATCATGCACTATCACTCCATTTTTATGGATTTTATTACGAACAGCTTCATGGTATTGGAGCGTTGCTTCTTGACGATGGTTGCCATCTATAAATGCTAAGTGTAAAATGTCAGAATCTGCATCAAAATATTTTTTTAAGGTTTTATCAAACGAACCAATTATTATTTCAAATTCAACATTGGTTAATTGGTTTTTAGCAATAAACTCATTCATGCGTTTTTGGGCAAGATTGGCTAGTGTAGGATCGCCTTCAAAAGAAATCAAGCGACCACCATGTAGTTGAGACATACCACTTAGCAGATACATTCCAGAAATGCCGACACATGTTCCAATCTCAAGAATATTGATTTTGCCACCCATCTTTTGGGTTGTCCATAGAGCAAGCTTGGTTAGCCATAATCCTTGTGAGGCATTAGTTGATGCTCTCTGCAATTTTAAGCCTGTAATAGTTGTTTTTTTAGGCTCAATTCTCTGATCATTTGGAGTAGATGGACCGAAAGAGACTATTTCAAAACTAGGAATCGATGGAAGCTGATTATATACATATTTTATATTTTTTAAAATATGTTTCTTGGGAATAACCATGCGGTCAATTTCTCTTAATTTTGAATTCATTTTTTATTCCTCAGTCATGAAGTAAACGCCAGAAAAAAAGCTGAACACCCAAAAAGCTGATCCCAATATATTAAGACCCAGGTAGATTCGTTGCTCAGAAGCTTGGAAAAAGTTGAGATCATTTGGGTTATTGCCGTAAATAACAGCAATCTGTGAGTCTACTGTAATGGCAGCTAGAATTTGGATAATCAGCATTCGCTTGGTGCTATAAGCGCTTTGACCATATCTCGCCCAGCCATCAGCAACTTCAGGCGACGGCTCATACGGGTAAGTTGAAAGTAGGGAATTTGCCTTGCACCGAAGGCTCGAAAGAAACGCTCTACAGACTCAATCATTGATCCCTCAAAATCGAACTTCTGGGTTACTTTTGCTGCAAACTGAATTCCTTCCCACAATAGTAAACTAGTTGCACCACTGTTGCGTAACTCCGGGTTGCCACCACCCATGAGGTAGTAGGCAGAGTTTTCATCCCAAACGATATAGATAGCTGCATGGATTTGACCTTGAGCATCTTCTGCAAAAAATATGCGTCGAGCCTGGTGTTCAACACAGGCAGCATCTAAACGATGAACCAGTTGGCGACTGTATGGAAGGCTTTTACTTTGCCGCTTAAACGTGAGCGAGTTGATGTTGAGGAAACGTTCAATATCCAGATCTGTGCGAACTTTCACTCGCTTTTTCGCTTTTCGGATATCCGTGCGGATATTTTCTTGAAATTCAGCCCAAACTTGATCCAGATCTATCAGATTTTCTATGACATAAGTATAGCGCGTAGTTTGAGTGAAACCCTGCCAGTAAAATGGCAGCCAGTTGGTAATAGAATAGTGAAAATTTTGGCAAAAGTAGTCGCAACGGGGAAGCTGCAAAATTAATGCCGTCATCAAATCTTTCTGTTGAGCTAATTGCTTGGCGTATTTTGCTGTAGAAGATGCTAACCATGAACCTAGCGTTTGAGTTAACGGAGGCATGGTTATCAAAGTTAGCCCTCTTTTTTTTGTGACAATATAGGGAAAACGCGCCATCATTGGGTCTCCTTTAAATATTTCTACAGCTTTCCATGCATTAGGTGCTACAGCATCTAACCACCATGGCTGTTGAAAAATGCTATTTGCTTGTTGGATAACCCCTTCCTGATATTTCATTAATTTGCTGAATCGGCAATAAAGGTGTCAATTTAATTCAAAGCTGCTTGTGTCATACTTCCCTAATAATTAATCACCTGTATTTTTCTAATTCATGGGTGTAGTTTGTTAATTCTGAATAAAGCGCCCGATCAATTCTAATTTGATTACGTCTTTGAAAATTAGGTGGAATTGATAGCTGGGGAAGCTTTTTAAGACTTACACCATGGCTCCTGAAAAAAATATCTAGTCTATTGATAGTACAATAGGTATCTCGACAAAACTCTTCATACTGCAAATCTATGAAGCGATTAGAGCCAATAATTTTTCTATCCCTTTCTATTAAAGTGTAAATGTGACGAATTTGTTCCATAACTTGCTGATGAGGGGGCAGAGTCTTAAGTTTATCTATTGCTGGAGGTTCCATCGACCACCAAGTTGTGTAATTTCCATATAACTTTTTTCTTCCTTCCAGTAAAGAATGACTATTATCTAAAAGTTCACGATTAATTACAATAAATAGAGATTCAGGTAGAGCTTTTGCGAGGGGTTCTAGCCTTAAAGCACAGTTCAAATTCTTAAATAGGATTGGTTTTCCAAAAGCATCCACTAAGGAGCGAACAGCACCTCTGAGTTGACGTATTTTGTTTGGATCTGCTTCGTCAAAGGGAACGTACTGGGGTTTTCTACGAAAAAAGCGATACCAGAATTCACCACATTCACTAGGAGCAAGCCAGCCTTCAGTTCGACCATGATGGGAGTTGTAGTCACAGGATCGACGCGATTTGAGAGGGTGGAAAAAACGCTCTATGATAGAAGGTGAGCCGTAAAACCTAGCGTGAAGGTTAGAAAGATAACCAACATCATAGTAATTAGTCAAAACTTGATACAAAAGTGTGCTACCCGATCTCGGCGCACCAATGATGAAGATAGGAGGATATGGAAGCATCTCTTGTTCTGAATAATTACTATTAAGTATTTCTAAGTGATGAAGTCCTAAGTTAACTAAATGAATACTTTTAGATACAAGTATTTTGGTTAAATTCAAAATATGAATATTCTTCAATACAAAGCACCTCCCCGCTAAATAAAAATTTTTATCTACTTTATCCTAATTAATGATTATTACATACTCCGCTTAATGTATTTTATTTAATTAATGGCTTGTAATGTAAAATAACCCCTGATCAATTTTATCCACTTGTCTAGATAACTTGTATAGATAATGTGTGGATTATAAACATTATCCGGGGAGCATAAACATAATTATAGAAGATTTTATTCCTAATCGTTTGTAGACCAGAATCATCAGCCATATATTCCACAATATCGTACTGGCTGCCGTACTAATTGCAGCTCCATATATACCAAATAAAGGAATTAGGGAACCGTTCAGAACAACGTTAAAAATAGCAGCATAGGCTATAACTTTAGCGCTCTCATTTTGATACCCAGTCATGATCATCAAATTGCCTACTGAGCCGCACATTGCATTGAATAGTTGTCCTATCGCCAAAATAGCCAGCGACAAACGTGCAGCTATAAATTCTTCTCCAAATAATCTTAAAAATAGATGCCCCCCAATAATTAGTATTAAGCAAATAGGCAGAGATATCCAAAATATCCAGATAGTTGCCATTTTCACCATATTTTGCAGGTCTTGTGTTCTTCTTTCTTGATAAAGACTAGCAATCATAGGAGCAGCAATTGCATTAACAGCAGCTAAAGCAAAAGCAGTTAAATTAGCTGTTTTAACGGCGACTGCATATATACCCGATTCAGCGGGATTTATCAAGCTTCCTATCATCAATATATCTGTTTGATTTAAAATCAAATTTGATGCTGAAAATAAAACTAAGGGAATAGAAACAGACAACCAAAATCTTGTTTCAATAACAGGTTTATATTGACGTAAATTATGTAAGAAAAGTTTCCACAACCAAAACCATCTAAAAATTAGGCTCAACCCGACAGCCAAGAGTTTAATATTCATTGCCGCTAAAGCATTAACGGAACCGCTTGCTATCTGGACTAAAAAAGCGATAAAGATAACTATGAGCGGTTGCATGACATACTCAGGTAGATAGGCTTCTTTAACATACCTTAAGGCTCGTAAAGTTGCCTGAGAGAGCTGAGCAGGAACCAATATAGGAATAAGTCCGAATGCTACAATTATCACAGGCAACAAGCCGACTGTCAAGGAATCACGTAGGAGTAAAACTACACCAATACCGACGCCTGCTACGATAAAACTACTCAGCACAGTTAACTGATTACTGCGTTGGAGGAGACCCTTTAGCCGAGAGTAATCTCCTGTAACATTGTATTGTGCGACGAGCCTCAGCAAAGCTGTATTAAAACCTAACTGTGCTGGAAGTGAAAGAAACGCCACCCAGCTAAAGGCATAAATATATAAACCAAATTCATCAGCTCCCATCCAGCGAGCAAGTAAAACTTGTAGGAGATAAGCCAGTGCTGCACCCAATACTTGAATAACTGCGAAGTTAGCCGATCCGCGAGCTAAAACTGCACCAATATCAGTGCTGTTTCTAATAAGTCTGAGTGCTGCACAAAATTTCTCCATTCTGTATACAATTAATGATGCCGTGACTCAAGCTAATAATTGATAGTCAAATTATCTAGATTTAGGTATTTTTTAAGCGTTTGTACTATCCATTCGAGTGCTGTATGATCCAAGTCTGACCAAATTGGTAGACTCAGTACCTGAGCGGCGAGTAGATCACTAATTGGAGTTAGAGGATATTTATCTTGATACACAGGTAATTGATTTTGTGGCACTGGGTAATAAACCATTGTGCCAATACCCTCTTTTGCCATATCTTCTTTGACTTGATCGCGTTTTCCATCCAATACTCGAATTGTGTACTGGTGAAACACATGACCATCAGCCAACTCAGGCGTAATTATACCCGAAACATCAGCCAATAGATCATTGTAAATTTTAGCCACCTTCCGCCGCCCCTCATT
>CAKZMA010000614.1 GCA_937127375.1 uncultured Coleofasciculus sp.
CTGTTGCCTTGCTTACTCCCTTCTGCCTTATGCCGTCTTGTACCCCCCAGCATAAGTAATGACACACATATTTTGATACTGAATATGATAGCCAAAGGCTACACCTGCAACTTGAAAGGCTGAATTAAAGATATTGTTTCGATGACCGCGATCGCGAACCCCATCATCGATAATTAATTGCATAATAATTTCATCCGCCCGCGCCACACCATAGGTAATATTTTCACCCGCCGTGATCTGCCAACGCCCATACCGATTCAGACGGATAAAAGGAGTGCTGCGATCGCCACCAATATGTCCGATGTTTCCCGTTTCTCCTTGATCGCGAACATGATCCTTCGCCGCTTGCGACATTCCTAGAGATAGTTTTAACGGCGATAAGGGACGAGTGGATTGGAGAAAATCAATCGCCTCATCAACCGCATTGACACCTTCAATGGTACGTAAAAATACCTGTTGAGAAAGTTTGACCTGGTTACCAGAAAACCGCTGTTTCCAGTTGTTTAAAAGCGTCAGATAAGATGTGGGCTGAGTTCGCACTTTATTCGTTTCCTCAATCACTCTCAATTCCAATGGCGAGAGAATAATTATCTGTGCTGAATTCATGATTGATCCTTGGGTGTGGGATATCACATAATTACAATAGACGTATTGGGTTCTGGAAAAACGGCTCACGGAAGCTACCCTATCCCTGCTGTCGCCCAGAACATTGATATGTACTCGCCCATTACCAATTTCTCAGGAACAACGCCGTGCAAATTCCGCGACTGCACCCAGACACCATCGCCCAAGTCAAAGAACGAGTAGACATTGTGGATGTCGTCTCGGAGCAAGTTGTGCTGCGAAAGCGGGGTAAAGAGTATGTGGGCTTGTGTCCCTTCCATGGCGAAAAGACACCCAGTTTTACCGTCAGTCCCAACAAACAAATGTACTACTGCTTCGGCTGTGGTACGGGTGGAACTGCGATTAAATTCCTCATGGAAGCGGGAAAACAGTCCTTCAGTGAGGTGGTTCTCGATTTAGCTCGGCGCTATCAAATCCGAGTGAAAACCCTGGAACCTGAACAACGTCAGGAATTACAGCGTCAGCTATCCTTACAGGAGCAACTGTATGAGATTTTGGCACTCGCCGCCTCATTTTATCAGCACGCACTCCGACAACCCCAAGGACAGCAGGCGCTAGAGTATTTACAATCTCAGCGACATCTGGGTGAGGAAACCCTGCAACAGTTTCAGTTAGGGTATGCGCCGGCGACGTGGGAAACCCTGTACCGTTATCTGGTGGAACAAAAAGGCAAACCCGTACAACTGGTTAAAGATGCGGGATTAATTTTGCCACGCAAATCAGGAGACGGCTATTATGATCGGTTTCGCGATCGCATCATGATTCCGATTCATGATCGTCAAGGGCGAGTGATTGGGTTTGGTGGGAGAGCGTTGGGTGATGAACTTCCCAAATATCTCAATTCTCCCGAAACGCCGCTATTTAATAAAGGGAAAACCTTATATGCCTTAGACAAAGCCTACAACGCGATCGCGGATCAGGATCAAGCCGTTGTCGTCGAAGGCTATTTCGATGCGATCGCGCTGCATCGGGTAGGGATTCACAACGTCGTCGCCTCCTTGGGTACAGCCTTAAGTTTGGAGCAAATGCGCCTGCTGCTGCGTTACACCGAATCCAACCAAATCATCCTCAACTTTGACGCCGACAAAGCCGGAACCACAGCCACCGAACGTGCGATCGGAGAAATTGCCGACTTAGCCTACAAAGGACAAGTACAACTACGGATACTTAACCTCCCTGATGGTAAAGACGCCGACGAATTCCTCACCCATACCCCCGATGGGGCAGAACAATACCAACAGCTACTCCAAAACGCGCCCTTATGGTTACATTGGCAGATTGATCAACTGATAATTGGAAAAGATCTCAAGCAAGCCCCCCAATTTAAGCAAGTTGCTCAGAAAATCGTCAAATTGCTGTACAAATTAGAGGACGTTAATCAACAAACCTATTACATTGATTATTGTGCCGAAAAGCTGAGTCAGGGGCAAACTAATCTGATACCTCGACTCATCCAAAATTTCCAGACTCAACTGAATAAATTACGCCAGACTCCAATCAAAAAAGATGACAAGTCTAATCTAAAGCAGCACAACTTACCTGTCTCGATTGACTTATCCCTTAGCCAAGAACACACTCTACTCCAAGAAGCGGAAGCCTTACTCTTACGAATTTATCTGCATCGTCCCGAATATCGCCAGACCATTATCGACATCTTAGATGCAAAGGATTTGTTGTTTAGTCTTTCTCCTCACCGATTTTTGTGGCAGCAAATCTTAGACGTGCAATCTGTCGCGCAATCTGTCCTATTACAGCACCCTGAAAAGCTAATTTCCCTATTACAAGACCGCAGTATCCAGTTTCCAGAGGAAATGGTTCTGGTGGAACATTTATTCCACTTAAATGAAAAGCGTAGTCAAGATCTTACTCGCACTCCCTTAGCCATTCGCACCGCCGCTGCTTGTTTAGAAGTCGTAACCTGGAACAAACACAAGCGATATTGTATAGAACAATGGCAAAAGCTAAATTTCGCTACTGACCCAAAACGTAAGGAATACTATTCTCAAGGAATTCGGGAAGCCTATAAACGCTTGCAAGAGTTACAGAAAATCCGTCAAACTAACATCTTAGACATCCATAAATTTGCCCCCATATAGTTAGGGCTTGCTGAATAAGTTGTGGTTGTGGGTGGATCAGGGGAAGCCATGTAGTTCCGGTGGAACGTCTGGAAGCTGGGGAAGCTGGGGAAGCTGGGGAAGCTGAGGGAGATGAGGGAGATGGAGGAAATTATGTAGGGGCGGGTTTCACTACTATCTTTTCGGTTACACCCAGATGTAACTAAACCCGCCC
>CAKZMA010000615.1 GCA_937127375.1 uncultured Coleofasciculus sp.
GTCATTGGTCATTGGTCATTGGTCATTTAGTCGGGGCGGGTTTAGTTACATCTGGATGTAACCGAAAAGATAGTAGTGAAACCCGCCCCTACAACATCTTCCCTATCTTCCCCATCTAACACACCGAGCGTGTTACTGAGCGAAGCCGAAGTAAGTCGAGGTGTTCCCCATCTCCCTCACCTTCCCATTTACTCCGCCCCTCAAAAAATAGCTGCTTCTAGCTTCGATAGTGCCTCTTCTAGGTTGTCATTGACAATTTGCAGATCGAACTCATCCGCCGCCTCGATTTCAGCTTTGGCTCGTTCTAGGCGTCGTGTGATCGCCTCCTCACTATCCTGACCCCGCCCCCGAAGACGCTGTTCGAGTTCGGCGATATTGGGGGGTAGAATAAAGATACGCAATGCGGTGGGAAAGGTTTGTTGTATTTGCCTAGCTCCCTCTAGTTCAATTTCTAGCAGGACAGACTCACTCCGTTGAATATGCTGGTCTACGGGTTTGCGGGGTGTACCATAACAATTTCCCGCATACTCTGCCCATTCCAATAACTCATTGGCGCTGACCATCTGCTTAAACGTATCCTGACTGACAAAATAATAATGTTGTCCCTCCACTTCATGAGGGCGGGGTTGACGGGTAGTGGTTGAAATCGATAGGTACAGTTGCGGATGTCTAGTCAAGAGTAAACGGACTAGAGTTCCTTTCCCGACGCCACTTGGTCCGGTCACTACAATAAGTCTGCCTGGTTTGATCATCGGTTTCTTGTCGAGTTAATTGGTACTGGTTACTCCCTCTTTGCCAATGACAAAGCGATGAGCAACCGTTTCTGGCTGAATTGCTGATAAAATGACATGGCTAGAATCGGTAATGATCACAGCTCTCGTGCGCCGCCCATACGTTGCATCAATCAGTTGTCCGCGATCGCGAGCATCTGTAATGATACGCTTAATAGGGGCAGACTCTGGAGAAACGATTGCCACGACACGGTTTGCCGAAACAATGTTACCAAAACCGATATTGATCAGTTGAATGTCCATGAAAAAATAACGGCAAAAGCCGCTTGAGGAGCGATTACGAGGGATTTGATTTCAATGTTATCTACAAAAATTTAGGCTTACAAGGTTAAATCACACAGAAAACCTGAATTTTCGGGTTGACGCTAAAAAAAGAGTAGATTTGCTTGCCATAAATGCGGCTTACTTGTCATCGGCTATTGAGTAGATAGTCAGACGACAACGGATACCAATTTATACGAGACACCGTTACACCCCATCACGAAGACATGCAACAGGTTGACTTTACGACCTTGACAGCCGCTTGTGCAGAGTTACAAGCGGGTTGGATACCAGGACGACTGGAAAAGGTTTATCAGCGCGATCGCTATACTATTGCTCTATGCTTACGAACACTTCAGGGTAGAGGATGGCTGACGCTGGCTTGGCATCCCCAAGCCGCCCGAATTTGCTTGGCTGATCCGCCGCCTCGCCTACCAGATACGTTTACGTTTAGTGATCAACTGCGACATCAGTTAAATGGGTTGGCGCTAGTCGGGATTCAGTTCATTGCTCCTTGGGAGAGGGTGTTAGACTTGCAATTTGCCCGACGCCCCGGAGATCCGATTCTCTGGCATCTGTATGTAGAAATTATGGGTAAATATAGTAACGTTATCCTTACAGATGCTAAAAATATCATCGTCACCGCCGCCCATCAGGTTAGTTCTCAGCAATCGAGTGTCCGTCCGATTCAAACCGGTCAGCCTTACGAACATCCGCCAGCATTGTTGGGGGATTTACCCAGTTTAAGTGAGTCCCAGGAGCGTTGGCAAGAACGAGTTAGCTTAGTTCCCGGAGCGTTAAAACGGCAGTTACTTAAAAGTTATCGGGGATTAAGTCCAGCTTTGGTGCGTTCTATGATCCAAACGGCTGATTTAGATCCCAACCAATCCACGGAAACTTTAGAGACAGAAGATTGGCAACGGTTATTTCAGCGCTGGCAAGAATGGCTGTGGGCGTTGGAGAATTGGGGTCAAGTTGTAGGGGCGGGTTTTACAGATAACGTCTTGGAGAAAACTGATCACTTAACTAAACCCACCCTGGTTGGGGAAGATGGGGAAGCAGAGGGAGCAGAGGGAGCTGGGGAAGCTGGGGAAGCTGAGGAAGCTGGGGGAGACAAGGAAGTTAACCGTTTACAACCGGGTTGGACAGAGGATGGATATAATGTGCTGGGTTGGGGTGTGGTTAAGCCTGCGCCAAATGTCCAGGTTTTATTACATCATTACTATACGGATCAACTGAATCGACAAGAGTTTAGCCGACTGCATAACCAACTGACTCAGAAAGTCAACAATTTTTTAGCGCGATCGCGCTCCAAGGCGTTAGGCTTTGAACAACGGTTACAGCAATCGGAACAAGCGGATGAGTATCGTCAACAGGCTGACTTATTGATGGCGCATCTGCAAGATTGGCAACCGGGAATGAACCAGATAACGGTTCTGGATTTTGAAACCAATCAACCGTTGACGATTTCCCTCGATCCCGACAAAAATGCCGTGCAAAATGCTCAAGCCCTCTATAAACGTCATCAAAAGCTGAAACGGGCGCGTCTGGCGGTTGTGCCGTTACTGCAAGAGGTGCAAGCGGAAGTTGAGTATTTGGAACAGGTTGAGGCATCCTTAATTCAGATTGATCGCTACACCACGCCGGAAGATTTGCAGGCGTTACAGGAAATCCGCGAGGAGTTGATTGGGCAAGGGTATTTGGATGTTCGATCTCAGCGCAGTCAGGATGGCACAGAAACCTCGGAACCCTATCGCTATCGCACGCCCAGTGGGTTTGAGTTGTTAATTGGTCGTAACAATCGCCAAAATGACCAACTTACGTTTCGCACGGCTGGGGATTATGACTTGTGGTTTCATACCCAAGAAATTGCTGGGAGTCATGTTTTATTACGCTTAGATCCGGGGGCGGTGGCGGATGAGGCGGATCTCCAGTTTGCGGCTGACTTGGCTGCCCATTATAGTCGAGCTCGTCAGAGTGATGTGGTGCCTGTGGTGTATACTGAGCCGAAGCATGTCTATAAGCCCAAGGGTGCTAAACCCGGAATGGCGATTTACAAGCGAGAACAGATCTTATGGGGGCGTCCTCAACAGGCTGAACTCTATCAGACGGCAGATATTTCTGGATAAAAATGTAAAGTTTGATAAAAACCGTATTCTCTGTTACGATAAAAACATGAAGAAATCTTAAGCTGTGCGCTTGGGAACGGGCAGCAGATTTCCTCCAAGAACGACAACGACATCTGTAGCACAAAAAAGACCATCTGTCAAGTTGATGGTCTTTTTCAGTTATTTGTCTTATGTCCTTCGTCCTTCGTCCTTCGTCATTCGTCAGGTATACCGTAGGGTGGGCTCTTGCGAAGTCGAAACCCACCCGCCTTAATTCAGCGCCAAGAAGAGGGCGGGTTTCGTTGTCTGGTTTAAAGTGTGTCTGTTCATTGAATCCCTAAACCCGCCCCTACGGGATCTCGGTTAACGATAGTGCCATTTGATAAAGGTGGCGTCGCGGCAGATTGGTAAGGTGAGATAATTGACGGGCGGCTTGCGATCGCGAGAATCTTTAGTTAGCTTTTAGTGTAAAGGTTGTCAGAAAACCTGAGTTAAAGTTGATGAACACGCAACTGATCAATTCACTGGTGCAAATTATTGAGTCCCTCACCCCAGAGGAACGCACCTTGCTGCTTGAGCAACTCAGCAGCAAGCGAATTCAGGTTACAGCAGGCGTATGTGGTGGACAACCTCGGATTCGCAACACGCGCATCCCCCTATGGACATTGGTAGCTTTCCGCAAGCAGGGGGCAGATGACGAGGAGCTTTTGCGAAATTATCCTACACTTACTAAAAAAGACCTGATTGCTGCTTGGGGATACTACGAACAACACCCAGACGAATGCGATCGCGCTATTGCTGCTATTGATCAGGATGGGGATGCTTAAGTTTTACTCTAACGAGAACTTTCCCATGGATATCGTCAGAGAACTCCGCAAACTGGGTTACGATGTCCTCACCTCCTACGACGCAGGACAAGCTAATCAAGGTATCCCTGATGAAGATGTTCTCACCTTTGCCATCCAACAAGAGCGAGCTGTTATTACCTTAAACCGTGATGACTTTATTGAATTACACCGTAGCGGCATCC
>CAKZMA010000616.1 GCA_937127375.1 uncultured Coleofasciculus sp.
GTTATAGGCTTCCAGATGACCGATGAGGGCGAGTCGATCAAATTAATAGGCTTTGCCATGCCAGATAATCCAGCGACTCGCCCCTACAGAACATACTTATTTATATCGCATCGGAGAAAAATGCCAATATTTCCAGCCTATAGGTCTGAAAACGAAAGCACTTTATGCACCTTGAATCGTCCTCTAACCTTTAATGTATAAGGATTGGCGATTTGTGCAGTAATTCACCCATTCTGTAAATAGCTCTCAAACCCTGACAAATGACAAATGACAAATGACAAAGTCTAATAAATATGCATTTCTGTGTATTGTCCTCATCGAGTTCCCGGCTTTTAGATATTTTGCCAATTCAATATAAATTTTTATGACGATATATAACCGATTGGTATTATAGCGTTAATCACACGCTGTTTGTGAAGGTTGACGTTTAGCAGTAGACATTTGAGCCGATCGTTCCCAGAAAAAACCCGCGACATTTGCCACTTGTGACAGGAAGAATAAGGCAGAAAGAAATAAACCGGGGTGTTTGAATGATTGTGAAAAGGGATAAGTCAGTAGATCGAAATAAAAAGATAAAGGTTCTACCTTCATTTTATCGAGGTTACGTTTAGCACGGAGTTGGTGAAAGTGAAATGCACCTCGACCATAATTAAAATGCTGCCGCCAGAAGCGTTTAAGTGTTAGATGATGAGCATGGTAAACTTGAGCTTTTGGCGCATAAATCATCCGGTAGCCATGGTTTAACCAGCGATCGCACCATTCCCGATCCTCTCCCGCTGCTAGGGGAAAGGTGGTGTCGAAGCCGCCTAACTGATGAAACATTTCTTTAGCAAGGGCGAAGTTGTTGGAGGCGAAGAAAATGGCTTGATTGGGATCGGTATTGTAGTAGTTGTAGAGGTAATCAATCAGTAGTTGACTAGCGGTTGAGAATAGGTTATCGGGAAGGGCATTAATTGCCCGACCTCCAATCAAGCTGTCGGGGGCTGTGGTAAAGTAATTAGCGAGAGTTTTTAGCCAATCTGGATCGGGTGTACAGTCATCATCGGTAAACACAAGAAATTCCCCTTTGGCTTTAGTTGCACCTGTGTTCCGAGCCGTTGCTGGACCTGCATTGGATTGGGTAATCAAGGTGATATCTAGCAGTTCGCGAAAGGGAGCAACGACAGGTTCGATTGGCATTTTGCTACCATCGTCAACTACGATAACCTCAAAGCGATCGCGGGTATAGTCAAGATGCGCGATCGCCTCCAGGCAAGTTGCTAATCGTTCCGGTCTATTGTAGGTGGGAATAATAATCGAGAAGAAAAACTGTTCTTGTTTCATATCTTCCAAATATGCTGTTTATAATATTGAGTAGACTAATAGATTGCCAGTATCAGCTAACTTGCGCCTGCTTTTCATGTTGCGCTTGAACAAGAAGGAAAATCAGCATGACCATCCAAAGTGTTGTCTGTCCAGCTTTGAAAAATAGATCCCAGGGTGATGGGAGAAGACGTAAACTGGCTGGGACAAGGGAAGCGATAAGAGCGATCGCGAATAACATACCGCTAACTACCCGATCCGTATCGCTTTTGGCATCTTGCTTGGCAATGCGAAATAGTGTCACCATGGGCAGCAAAATTAGCATATCGTCGTATACGCGATGGTAAGTCCAAACCCGTGCCACAATTGCCACGACACCAACCAAAAGCCACAAATCTACACAACGATGCCAATACACCCAGCAGCCTAGGGTTAACAAAACCAGTATCGACACTGGGAAATTCCATTCACTTAGCCCAAGTGTTCCCATTAAGCTATGCAAATCACCATACCCGATATCGTCACCTAAACCGCCATCACTACTCCCAGCACCACCCCCGGCTGAACTCCAAGCCGCAGCTTTTATGCCATGGGCAAGCCAGTCATGGTGAAGAGAAAAGATATCGGACTCTTGAAACGCTGCTGCTAGCCAAGCCAGTGCAACATATCCTAACCCGACCATTAAAGTCGGTCGCACTCTACCAGGTACGAAGAGTACAATCCAGAAAAAGGGAACGGCTAGAGTTGGTTTGACCAGTGCCACAACGATTAGTAAGCTTGCCAATAAATCTTTACCCCAGCCAGTTTTTCTTTGGCACATTAGAGTCAAGCCAGCCACTAAACTCACCAGGATATGGATGGTGAGTTGACCGTTACCAATAGTAATACCTGTTGCGTACATGGCTAGGGGAGTCATAACCACTAGAATGCGCTCTATAACCTTTTTTGTCTGAGTCTGGTTAATCAGCAGGTTGGTGAGCCAAATGAGTGCAACGATGGATGTGAGTGCCCAGATCCATTTGGCGACAGTCAGTGACGAATAGCCAAGGAAAGGCAAAAGCATGGCATAGCTTGCAGGGGGATAAACAGCGCTGTTGAGTTGGCTATAGACAGGTTCTCCAGAAAACCAAAAATGTACCTCTTGGTAGCGTAGCTTTAAGTCAATCGCCCCACTTGGAGCAGACAGCCAGAGTAGCCGTGTAAACTCGTATACCAGCCGGGGAAGGGCAGCAGCACTCATCAGTGCGATCGCGCCACCCAGTAGTCTAGAACGGTGGTAAGTCCAAATTTTTCCAACCCATAAAGACCCATTGTCAAGTCTCGGCATATGTCAATTTTTGTATCTGTGAGTGCGTTAATTATTAATCGGAACTGGTATTAGCGTTAGCTGATAAGTAGTCATAGAGGTAATCAATCATCTGGGCAATTTTAGGTAGGGAGAATAATCGAGAAGAAGGGCTGTTTCTGTGTCATAGAGATTTCCGTAGATCTTTAAGGATAATTTTTACTTGTTTTTTTTTTGAAGCCATGACAGTCCACAAGTAATATCTAGTAATTCTTGAAATAATTTTGGATCAATTATTCTAATTGTTAATCCATAAGTCATTATTCCTAGAAAAATACATACGCCCAACAATAATTTATCGTTAAGTAAACCACTTAATTCTTTCTTAGCTAAAAAAATACAAACCATCATTAAACAAGAACTGACAAGTGGTGTTGTGAATTGCTTCAGGTATATAATTAGTGGGGTTTGAATCAACTTGCTAATTGCCCATTGGCTAATTGGAAAAATTATATAGCTGCTTATTACATACGCTAGAGCAACTGCAACAATTCCCCAACGAACAGCTACTATAAAACCTACCAAATTTAGAGCAGTATGTAAAAGACCTATCTTAAGTTTCCAGGATGGCTTACCCATCGCCATAAACACAGAACCATTAAATAAGGATATCGAGTTGATGATTCCAGCGAAGGCGAGAACTTGCATGACTGGTACAGCAGGTATCCATTTCTTTCCAAATAGGACAAAAACGAGTTCAGGCGCTAATATTGTCATGCCCATAAATGTGGGGAAAGCCACTAAACTGGTGAATTGCGTCGCTTTGTAAAAGGCTTTACGAAATCGTTCTGGTTCTGTTTGCAATCGTGAAAACGTAGGCAGCGCCACCTGCTTGGTTGTGAACACGAGTAACTGCGTCATTACCTTAAAAACCCGATAGGCGATAGCGTAATATCCGAGAGCAACTTCTCCCAAGAAGTATCCAATGAGCAAATTATCAGAGCGTTTATTGAAAAAATTCAGGAATTGCAATATAACGATATTAATACCAAAGCTAAACAGATCTTTGAAGTGTTTAATAGAAAACTTAAATCGTGGTCGCCAATCACTTGCTCCCCAAAGGACAAAAACTTCTACAGATTCATACAGAAATTGCTGGGTAACTAGGCTCCACACTCCGAAACCCCACAAAGCCATAACAATACCAGCAACACCACCGATAAAAATGCCTAACAGTGCACGAGTCGCCATTGTTTTGAAAGCAAATTCTCGCATGAGAATGGCTTTCTGTACATGGCTGAGAGAATTAATAAAAAACAGAAATGAGAAGCATTGCAGTATAGGTATAAGCTGTGGCTGATCAAACAAGTCAGCAACTAGACCAGCAGTAAGAAAACTCAATCCTGTTAGGATTATACCGCTGCTCACATGAGTCCAAAAAGCAGTATCTAGGTGTTCTGGCTCTAAATCTTGACGTTGAATTAGAGCTTTTGCAAATCCTTGGTCAAGAAAGATATTCATGAAAGCTAAGAAGACATTGGCTAGAGCGACTATGCCAAAAGCTTCTGGAGTCAGTAAGCGAGCTAGAATAACAAAAACAATAAGAGAACCAGCCTGACTTCCCCAGTTTTGTATGGCAGACCAAATTACAGCTTTAATTGCTTTTTGCTTTATACTCATGCTCAAGCTTCACAGGTTAAATTCAGGTAGTGAACGTTACTTAACTACTATAAGTATATCCCTCTAAAAATGGAATTTTTTCAATTTGCTCATGGACAATATCAATTAAGTCTTGAGTCCAAGTCACCTCGTATCTACTTTTAACGGGATGTTCAAATACAATGCTTGTACAATCCTCTAAATAATCATCTGGTGCATTTAAGTCTAAAAATTGACATAAATTTTCTAGGTAATATCTAGGGTTATCTACAAAAGACTCATAACGTATTTCAAATAAATCATTACTATCTATTACTTCCTTTATAGTAAGCACGGTTTCACATAAACCAAAATAATAATAAATACACTGGTTAAGGTTTAGTTTGCTTTTTTTTACCATAGCCATATAACTAATGTTATCGAACGGATTTCTAATAACATGTATAAATTTTATCTTCATTCCCATAGTACTATAGAGACGCTGTAGCATCCACAGTCTACCTCGTAAATTTAGCGTTGTACATTCTCCCTTATTATCTCCAATAACTTTAAGTTGTTGATTAAATTTACCTTGCCATTGATTGGGAACTTTGTAGGAGTATCCACGAGAGCGTCTTCCCGCGTCTGTAAAAGCGTGGGAATTTTCTAATATAAGATCAAAAATTTGCCGCCGACTAAATCCTATATCTATACATCTTAGTACGGGGAGTTCATTGGCAAATACTATATGAGGATGAGCATCAAGTAGTGATGATAAAAAAGTCTTTCCACTTTTTGAATATCCAATAAACATACAATATTTATCTATCGACTCAAAGAGAGACTCAGTGGAAAAACTTTTAAAAAATGATTTTGCATACAACCATGAAATAAAACCCATATCTTGTATGCGGCTAAAGATATTTTCTTGATAAAGATTATTGCTCATTAAGTTAAAGATACTCCTCTAAATACAACTTATCCAAAACCATCCAAATACTAAACACACCAATCATTAAAACTTTGCCCCGTGTGAGTTCTTAGTAAATTTATATCATCTCTAAGATAATCAGCTAACTTGTTTTGTAAACTTTTATCTAATATTGGTCGATGTATTTTCTGGGAGAATGGCCAATAAAGTATTTGATTAATATGCCAGCTTATTTGAGGCGGCATTTTTTCTATTATCTTAATCAAAGGTAGCTTTTCTATTCGCTCCCCCCAATAATTTTTTCGCCTTTTATTTTCGGAACTGTGGAAGGGTTTAAATGGCTTTTTAAAGTAAATATTTTCATCTATTTTTAAGTGCATAAAAACATTTTTTAGAGTAGCATAAGGCTCCCTCGATAATTCTTCCAAACTTATTACTAAAATACTCGAATCTGGAAAATAGTTTAAATACTGCCTTAATTGCATATAGTATTTACTACAGTCTACGTAGGAATTATTGTCAAAATTTGCCAAAGCCTCACCAATTGTTCTATTTTCATGTCCTTTAGCATAACTGTGAATATAGTGGGAAATAATTCGCTGAATTGGGTCTCGAAGGATATAGATCAATTTTGCATTAGGTACAATAGAGTACATTCTTTCGGGTACTCCACTCCACTTAGGGTATCTCGTGTAACTGGGTGATGATTCTCCCTGAACCTTGACTGGCTCTGTGAAATGTGATTTATACCATTCAATTCCTCGATTCCAGTTTTTTTCACGAATAAAAAAGTTTAATTCTTTCTCCTGTGACATAGAGATTTGGGGATGACGACTTAAGTAGTAATGCAAACTTGTTGTCCCACATTTCATAGCTCCAATAATAATTAGGTTTGGTAGATTTACTTGGTTTACTTTATTGGTTAATGTTAATGTCATAATGTTAAATAAAAAAATTAGTCTTTGAGAGTATTGAATCGGTATGGAATTATATCAATGTTTTAATATGGATCATGTTTTTATTGTGGTTTTGACGTTTAATTTAGACACCTAATTAAATGATTCAAACAGCTATAGATTGTGGCATTTTTACCAATAGTTTGTAATAGATTTTAACAAGTGTATCATTGAGCTTATCTAAATTATCGTTCGCTTCTACAGTGGCTCGTCCAGCTTTCCCCATCTCCGACCAAATTTCTGGATGTTCAATTAAATAACTTAACTTTTCAGCTAATTCATCAGTATCACGTTCAGGAACCAATAATCCGGAAACCCCATGTTCAACCAATTCCGGAATACCTCCGTGGTAGGTACTAATCACAGGCAATCCCATCGCCATAGCTTCTTTTAAAACATTAGGAATTCCTTCCTTATTCCCATTTTTGGCCATTACGCTGGGGGCAATAAAAATATGAGATATATTGAGACTTGCAATAATCTCTTGTTCAGTTTTCAATCCTAGCAAGTGGGCAATATCGCTAATGTTTAGATGATCAATTAATTCTTGTAACCTTTCCCGCAAACAGCCGTCTCCTAGGATATTGTACTCTAGGTTGGGCGTGATTTGTGCCTGTTTTGCTACGGCACGAATACTGTATTCTATCCCCTTCTTTTCCACCAAGCGACCTATAGTAGCAATCCGTATTTTACCATCAGTCGGCAAATGGCGCGGTTTAAAAGGAAACTCACTACAGTCTAGTCCAGAGCGATGTACGACTATCTTATTCGGTTCGCAGCCTAGGGTGATTGCTCGTTGCCTCAAAAACTCGCAGGTGGCTAGGAAAAAGTCTCCCGTCTTAAATAATAGATCATAACTCCGTTCTCCTTTTTCTCGGATAAAACTGGTAATATCATGCCCCCGAAATGTGGTAATTAATTTAGCATCCGGCTCGTTCACCCAACGAAATGCCATACCTCTGTAACTTTGAGTTCCAAACTGACAATGGATAATATCATAAGACTTTTTACAAGACGGTATTACTGTATAGAGCAACCATAGTGAAGCCGCTAGCTTTCCATACTTAAAAATATTTAGCGATCGCCAAAATCGTTTTGGGTCTTTATACCCATTAGTTATCAATAATATAATACCATTAAGTAACCGAATTAAAAAATTTTCCGGCATTTTGGGTAAATAGTATGTCCGCTCAAGAAGGTTATATTTTTCTACGATATGATGAACCTTTGAAGCACCACCGATTTTCTCAGCGTATATATCGATTTCATGCCCTCGCTCAAGCAAGCCGACGATCTGATTCAATATAAATGTTTCTGATAAAGTGGGAAACTCCCAAACAATAAAAGCTATTCTCATTATTTTTTATTTGCTTTATTGATGAATCAATTTTTAATGGCTGCAAAACAGATTTAACCTAAACTGTTTATCCTCTTTCGGAAACTCCACCAAGTTTCAGTCTCATAAGTTCCCATGCGCTGACATATCTTACAAAAAACATGACTAAAGATATTTTAAATTTATGGTTCCAGCTTTTGATGATCGGATCGCGAAAAACAGTCAATGCAAATTGTAAAGGTGGAGTTAGATTAAAAAATAAACTTGACATGAACATTTGATTCCTCTTTAAATAAGACGAATATCGTCTAGTTTGTAAGTCGTAGGTTCCACCTATATGCCTGAGCGTTCGTTTATAGAGTTCTTTAAATGAATATCTAGCTGGATGAGCGACACAAGTATTTTCAGCATACACCTGCCGATATCCAAATGAATGAATACGCTGTCCCCATTCCAGATCACCACTTGATTTCAATGTCGCGTCAAACGCTCCGACATCATTGATAACCTTCCTTAAGGTAAAAACATTGGCTGTTGCACCATATCGATGTTTTTCTAAGAACTCCTGTTGAGGAAGAGCCATCAGGCTTTCGTAAAGTTCTACGGTTGTCAGGCGGGTGGGATCTTTGAAAAAAATTTCTATTTTTCCGGCGACTAAACCACAGTTATAAACATCTAGTAAATGTTCCACCCCCTTTTCAATCCAATCCGATGCTGGAATACAATCCGCATCGGTAAAAGCAATCACCTCACCTT
>CAKZMA010000617.1 GCA_937127375.1 uncultured Coleofasciculus sp.
TAAACAGAGCGCGATCGCGTTAGGATTGGATTGATGGGAGAGAGTGCGATCGCCGTAACACTGATTTCACTGATTTATGGAAACGGTAGCGGTGGGAAGTGAGAGGTTAGTCACACTTATTTCACGGAGGTGTTAGTCCTCAATAGCAAGATGTAAGAATTGTCGGGAAATTATTCAGTCCTTTGTGTCAATCTGTGTCCTTCACGCTTTGAGTCTTCTCTTTAGTGTCACTCAATCCGTGTAATCTATGTTTCTGAAGTGATAAGTACAGAGTCTATAGGCGGGAATATTTTTCCATGATGAAATAGTACCTAAAAAATTAGCCCAAGTCAAGGCTCTATCGTATAAAAGAGTAAAAATAGAAGTGCGATCGCCTGTCGGTCGAAATGAGGATAAACAGAGTGCGATCGCACCCACTTTCCTTACAAGTCAACCCTTAGGCGATACCAACGGGTTTGCTACCCTAACGCCAATAGCACTTTCAGTTGTCGAACCCGATTTTTTATTGAGTTGATGATATTCCATTAAAATTTCTTGGATAATTTGCCGATAATGCTTTAATCTATCCATTCCACAATACCCTCACTTTCTGGATCAACGATTAACAATTTCACTTGATTCCGATTGATAATCATCTGAGCTAACTGGCGTTGAAAATAACGTTTATAGGTTCCTTGTGTAATCGCTAAATATCCTTAGCAGGCATCTATAGTGTTGAAGTACATACCCCTTTAATTGTAACCAAATATCGGAGGTAATCGCCGTAACACTGATTTCACTGATTTATAGAAACGTTAAGGGTGAGGAGTGAGAGGTTAGTCACACTGATTTCACTGAGGTGTTAGTTCTCAATTGCCAGAGTATGTAAGAATTGTCGGGAAATTATTAAGTCCTCTGTGTCAATCTGTGTCCTTCACGATTGAATCTTCTCTTTAGTGTCATTCAATCAGTGTAATCTGTGTTTTTGAAGTGATCAGTCTAGAGTCTATAGGCTGGCATATTTTCCCATGATGAAATAGTACATAAAAAATTAGCCAAAGTCAAGCCTTTATCGTATAAAAGAGTAAAAATAGAAGTGCGATCGCCTGTCGGTTGAATTGAGGATAAACCACAGCGCGATAAGCGAGAGCTTGTGCCGAAGGCAATCGCTGTTTGGGTTGGATTGATGGGAGAGAGTGCGATCGCGCTTCTCCATTCACACTTATGTAATCAAATTAATCACATGACCAGAGCGTGATCGATTACTATGCCAAGAACAGATTAGACCCAAAGCACCGGGGTCAATGAGAGCTAGGGGTGAGCTTCGCACCCAATTTTGCCCCTGACGTCGTAATTCAAATAGCTGTACCGCCCCTAAATACTGTACCCCAGCAACGCTTTGCAATAAGGTAACAATATCCGATGAATAAACTGGGCGACCGAAAGACCACCCGTTCCCCTCTGAACCCCCAGTTAAAGGATTGAGAAAACGATAGAGTGCGGTTTGTAGTTTCAATAGTATTTCTTGTTGGGCACGGGGATTATTATAAGCTGCATCGAGAGCAACTTCTGTTTGTACCGCAACCCCAACGTAATCGGGTTGGCTACAGAGGATTTCTACACCGAGTAACCGTCGTTCATCGAGATAACTGAGCACTCGTTCGGTGAGTTGCGGGGTTAGCGTTAATACATCTGGATCAATGCCTTCACCGCGCTCAATCCCATCCGTATTGGCGTTGGGTACAAGCAGCAGACGTACTCGTCCGGCGTCTTCTTGGCGAATGGGTGATAAGCATAACACGCGAGAAATAGAGCCGCCTCCGGCTTCCATGGCTAGGTATTCAAAGTCTTCGCGAGTGACGGCGCGATCGCGGGTTCTTAGGAGTCGCGGTACCCGGATCACGGCTTGTTCTAAAGATTCCGCATCAGCGCCATTCCGGGCGGGAGAATAGTTAATTACGTTCGCCACATAAGGAACAGCGGATTTGAGGACTTGAATCGCGCCCCGTTGTACGTTACCCTGTTGACCACCCCCAATGCGATAGGCAGCCATTTGGATCACCGCACCTCTAGGGGGAACTGCGCCATATTGACGTTCCATCGACTGCATCGCCGCGCCCTCCCGTCGTTCTAACGCGCCAGTTCTCCCGTTGACTAAACTGAGCATTTCTGAGGGTACTCTCTGGGAACGAGAACGCCACCGCGTTTGTTCTCGCAGTTGAGAGGGTTCTCGTAATAGGGGACCAAATTGAATGATGCCAGTAATCGCATCAATGGTATAGTGCAGGTCTTCTGGACCTGAGTCAGCAAAATCATTGACTTCTTGCCAGATTTGGGGTAAACCTCCAGGCGGAACCACCAGAAGATGTTCTTCTTCCCGACGCGGTAAAATTCCCCGTCCTTGCAGTTGAAAGGTTTGACCGGGATTTCCATCACTTTCGCCAAGGATTTCATTACGAATCGTGGTACATTGGGTGACTTCAACGGTACCGCCAATCGACCGAACATCTAAACCAACGATGCGCGGGGAACGCATATAACCGGGTTGATTGAACTGAGGTTCGCTGTAAACACAGCGTAGCCAACGTCCCTGATAGGTAACAAATTGGGTAACGGGTAAACGCAGGGGTAAATGGAGGACAACATCCGCCCCTTGTAACGGATCACCCCCTTGACGGATCAGTTCACTGAAACTAAATCCTTTGGTGCTATCATCCGCTTCTTGGAGGAGGATGGGTTGCCAAAACATACCATTCCAGGCTTGCCAAAGGCGGGGGGGATCTTCGGGATTAATCCCAGTGGAGGTAGCGGCTTCACCCCTAATTCGCAGGGCGATAACATTGCCTTCGATGGGTTGATCGGCTTCAAAGACGAGATAAAAGCAATTTCCCGCTTCAGGTTGTTCATTAAAAATCGATAACTCCAAGCCTTCCCACTCCCCACTGGGTTGCTGACTCCACGTTCCCACGAAGCGATCGCGCAGCACTTCCGGTTGGTCGTCAGCGGTTTCGGAGGTGAGAAAATGGCGGATACTGGGTTTCGCAATCACTAGGGGGCGATCGGTGCTAAAAATAATCGCATCATCGGTTTGAGTGCGTACTGTCGCCACTTCGGTTCCCCTGGGAATCGTGTAGGCTTCGGGGAGAGACGAACTCAAATAAAATGTTTGTTGGGTTTGAGCCGGGGTTGGCGCTTGTAGGCGAATCCCCAGTAATTCCAGAAAGGTAACATAGTTACGCCGGGGGACTTGATTGAACCGCAGCAACATTTGGTCAGTTAACCAGGCGAACAGTTCAATCAGCGTGATTCCGGGGTCACTGGGGTTATAATTCGTCCACTCGGGACAGTAGCGGGGAATGCGGAGGATACACTCTTCCACCAAATCCTGAAACGCGCGATCGTCTAAATCAGATTTTGGTAACTTGGGTAAAAAATCAAATTCCATAATTTGTCATTCGTCTTATGTCTTATGTCTTATGTCTTATGTCTTATGTCATTTGTCTTATGTCTTATGTCATTTATCATTTATCCCCATGAATCATGAATCATGAACTATGACCAACTACTCTCCAGATGGCTGGAGATAGAACGGATAAACTAAACTCCGAGTATCATGGGAGTCTTTGGGATGATATTCAATAATAATATTGACCCGACCGCGAATCGGATCAGGTTCTGTATAAACGCCATCCAGTACAATCCGAGGTTCCCACATTTTCAGGGCTTCCTCAACATAGATTCGGATCAGCAAAAGCGTTTGGGTATTCATTGGCGCAAAGGCGAGTTCAGACAGGCGCGACCCAAAATTTTGTCGGTAGACTCTCTCACCCACCTTAGTTCCCAGAATTAGCGCGATCGATTCTTCGATGTTCCGGATGTCGGCGCTGAGTTGCAGGCTTCCTTGCAAGTTTCCTCGTAAGGGAAATGATAGTCCCCTACCCAGATAATCTCGTGGCTGATTATTTGTAATGTCTGCCATTTCTATAAATTTAGTGAGTTAGAATCAGTACGTTCTTACCAGAATCTCAAGAATTTAGCCGATTTGCCAAAACCTGAGTCTCGTTAAAGATATGGAAGTTCATAATTCAGTCATAGAGGCAGAAGTTTTACTCAAGAATCATGGAGTTGTTCTGCTCAAAGGAATCCTCGATCCTGCTCAACTTTCCCTTGTTGCTCGATCCGCTACTCAATGTTTTTCTTACATAGAACAGATTATTCATGAACAGGGAATCGAACAGGTCAGTGATTATCTCCCTTGCTACTATTTCTTTAATCTTAGAGTCACCTCCGTTAGTCTTTTTGCCCTTGATGATTATCAAATAACCCATGCTTTCGAGAAGATTTCGCACCAAATGATATCTATTGTAATTAATTCTTTAGTTTATCAGGTTTTAGCCAAGATTATGGATAGCTCCCTTTTATTTAACCTTTCTCAATCTTGGGTCAGGAAACAATATGCTCTTTCACACTATCATCCCTTGCATACTCCCCATACCTGGCATCAAGATGGGGCATTGGGAGTTACGTTTAACCCTTTGTCGAATAGCAGTAATTACTATATCCGTGAACCTTTAACACCCCTGATTACCTGCTGGATACCGCTCACGGATTGTGGGCGAGATCGACCGGGGCTTCAGTTTATCCGGCGAAATCTCGATCAGCTTCTCCATTATGACTGTCTAAACGAGGTTAAACTTAGACAACCTTTTGCACCCAATGAGTTTTGGTCTCCAGAAATGACTGTGGGAGATGTTCTTATTTTTCTGAATGGCACGCTTCACAAAACTTATGTTACTGAAGCCATGACTCAGGATCGAATTAGTGTTGAATTGCGGGTGATGAGTGCTAACAAAATTCCCCAATGGATGAACCGGAATGTATTTATTCCTTTAAAAGAATAATCAATTTAGAGAACACTAACTTGAAATTGTCCTGGATTCATAATTTTGATTACACCGCCCCACATGCAGTTACAAACAGCAAAATCAGGGAGTGCCGGAAGTTTATTAATCTTTGTTTTAATTGCTCCAGGCTTCCATGGACCGACGGGAACAGGGAGACAGGGCATCGGAGTTAATACCCCTAAAGCGGCTGCTGTGGCTGAGGCTACGGCTGGATTAGCTATAGATGTACACATACCAAAAGGCGGAATATTGGTAATGGGTACAAAGTCCATAATTGTAGCGGCTAACATTCCTTTCACCGATACAGGTGGACCTTTTGGAATCACAATTAATGAACTAGGTGCTACTCCAAACGGAATACATTGGAGGGTTGCACCCATACAAGTTTGCAACGGCATTTGTTATCTCTTTTGACTCCTTTTTTACTTTCTTTTATCAGGTATCGATCTCAGATTTATTAGCCTAAGCTAACAGTTGGAGCTGAAACTGTAATCGCTGCTTTACCCCGTACTGATGTGGTCAGACCACTCAAGGTAGTCATGGCTTGAGAATCAATAGTAATCCCTGATGGACCTAGATCTATTCTATTAAAACCTTGCTTAAGGGTAATACTAGTCGTTGAAATTTCTATCGTGCTGCCCCCTACTTTTAAGGTGATATTCAGTGGAGCTTCTACATTAATTGTTCCTGTTGATTTCATTGTAATATTACGCCCTTGGTCTTTCATTTCATAGGTATGTCCTCCTTGAGTTTTTATAACAATCTTCTTATTCTGATCATCTAGACGTACTTGATGACCATCTTTGGTTTTAGCTTCAATAAATCTTTCGGTGTCATTCAGGTGCAAATGATGACCATATACCGTATCCAAATAAACCCCTTTTTTACTCCCTCCTTTATCCTCCTCTACAAACTGTAACGTATGACCCGTGCGAGTTTTCAATGTCCGCAGTCGAACCTTGCCATCCATAACACTATCAGTCACCGCTTCGGGCGGTTTATCCTTGCCATTCCAAACCCCACCAATCACATAAGGATGATGAATATCGCCATGTTCAAACCCGACTAACACCTCATCATTCACCTCTGGAATACAGTCAAACCCGCGTCCGGGTCCTACGCCAGCCGCCGCGATTCGCGCCCAGTAGCTAGCATGATCTTCGGTCAGGGTAGGAAACTTGACTCTAACTCGACCCCAACCATTAGGGTCATTATTATCCGTAACAATGCCCACGAGTAATGTTTGTCCCGGTTGAAACGGCGCTTCGTGGGATAACAGTGACGGAAGATTATCCCCACGTAATCCGCGTATCGTGAACTCTGTGGTGTAAATACGTTCGTCGAACAGGTGACGGGTTTCTGTAACGTAATACTCCCCACTGTACTTACCTAAATCGCTTAGTTTGATCACCCGCCCAGGGCGAATTTTGGGGTTTCCTTCCGCTTTAGCATCAGCGTGAACAAATTCTCCCCCTAACTCATCACATACGGCTTGGGCTAGGGTTCTGGCTTCGGGTGCGTTGAAAACGGGTTGGTCTACCAAAATCATCTTGGGTGTGGGTGGCTTTCCTTTAAAACTGGTACTGGTTTTCGCACCGTCCCCATAATCGTTTTTGGTATGTACCTGTCCTCGATTCGCTGTTTCTACAATTGAACGTTTTTGACTGTAGTCCCAACCCCTTACCTCAACTTCACTCACCTGTTCGGCGCTACTGACTCTAACCTGAAAACTATGGACATCTTTTAACCATTTCAGTTCTAGGGATTCATCAACTTTGGGTTGGCGGAAGTTTAATTTTCCATCCTGGACAAAAAATTCAAAGCCATTGCGGGCGGCGCGTTCGCGTAAGAATTCCAGATTGGTCTGATTTTCTTGAAACACATAACCATTCGACCCATTGATATCCCCGTATCCATAAGGTCCCCCAGTTTCATCAATCGTACCTGTGGGTATCCCGACTTCCCCAGCAATTTTTTTGACAATATCGGTATCGGTCATATTCTGGAATGAACGATTATACCGCCCCCGCCACAGTCGATGAGAAATATCGTAGCCGCGAATCATCATCGGCGCTTCAGAGTCACGAGTAAAGTTACACTCCATCGCCGTGATTTCCCCTTCTAGAACATAATCTCTGTCTTCCTCTTCAAACTCTTGGGCTTCGGTGGTACTAGAACCGAACCCTATCTTAATCGTTTTGCCGATTTCAAATAAGCCTGCATGTCGCCAGGTTTCATCCTCGCTGCGCCCAGGAAAGTAATCATTCTTAATCACTAGGGTGAACATTCCGGGAAGATGGAGGCTTTCTTCCACCGCGATTTCAATAATGTCGTCCATTAATGCTTTGGACGCTAACTGACCATCAATTTCTAAAATCGGTTCAGCTACATAAGTAACAGCCATGGCGACCTCTAGAATCAAGACTTGGCACTGAGTTGTGGTACTAACTGGGAATTTACCCAGAGGGGAGTTGATGTCAGACAGAGATGATTTAAGTAGAAAACAGGGAGTTGGGAGATTGAGTTTCTCGTTGATGGCTGACCTGTTTCTGCTGCCTTAGTTTTACGTTTTGTAAACTAATCTCAATAGCATATTTAAGATGAATGTAGCATTCATCTGCCAAATTCAACAGGTCACTATTATAAAAGGTCTGAGTCAACTAAACTATACTATTGTCGTATACTATTGTCGGGTCGATGATGGATAGAGATGGGTTAAGGAGTGCGATCGCGACTTTGAACAGCTAATATCTCCCTCATCTCCCTTATCCATACTCGCCACCTGCACCGTTCTACACTAGCGCCCACCACTCTGACGCTGGCTAGCACCGGGTTGTGGCGTTCCCATCCCTGGTTGAGACACAGACTCATCAATCTCTTCCAACGTCAAATTAACCGACACTCGGACTGGAGTCCCATCGGGCAGAAACATGGTCAGGTTATAATCAACTTTTGTAACAAAACAGCGAATATACTCCTGAGATCCCCAGGTAAACACATAAGTGGGAGGACGTTTTTCCTTTCCTTCCCCCGACTCGGCAAAATTTACTGCTTTCTCAAAGGGTTTCAGATGGCGGAGGACGTTCTCACCTGTTTCATAGGTATCAAAAATAATGTCGTTAATCGAGAGGGTAACAGGTTCAGGATAGGCAAAGTTGACCTTGGGTAATCCTCGACCCGTTCGCGCTCCGCTACTTTTTGTTAAGTTAATTTGCTGGCTAAATGCCAATTGGTTGGGGTTGAACATGAAATTAATTGTTCCCCCACCATCTGTGGAAATCAGTTGGGCTTTTACAAGTTGTGACATGATCGATTACCTCCGACTCAGTTTCCCGGCGATTGTCAATGGCTTAATCTCCTTGCCTTACGCTGGCTGATTGTTCAAGCATGGCTCTCACAGACCACTCTATCAGAAAGTTGACAAAAAATGCTTTCTGTGTTTAGGGTAGGGAGCCAGCCTTCAAAATTAAATTAAACGTTTACATGATTATTTTAAACCTTACTTAATTAAGACGTTCTACCGGAATAATTCTGTGGTTGTGATACTGTAGCATCCAATAATTTCACGTAAGCAATGGGCAGGACAAGGGGCCAAAATACCGTGGCAATACCAACAGTGAGGAAAGATAAGACTTTTTGCTGAGTAGATAGTCCTGCTCCTCTTTTGAGAAAGTGTAACCAAGTTGCTAATAAGTAAAACGCAACCAACATGTAAAAAACAATAAGCAAAAGTGTCAATTTTTAAACTCCCGGTATAAACAAACTTAATTTGTTAAAGTCTAGATTATTATATCAGACGTATATTAACTTTGCTAATTATTACTTAATTTTCTATACTTCCCATGGGAGCAAGTTTGTCATTCTGAGTCCTGATCGAAGCTCAGCGTTAGCCTGGAATCTCACCAGATGCGCGAGCTGGACTCCGTTACGCTCTGCATGATAAAAGCTCAGTTTGTGACCACGAACATTATAGTAGATCTGGAGAATTTGTGAAATAGCCATCATGGCTAGGTAAGGTTTTCCGCTTCATCTGTTTTCACAAATCATTTGGACTCATCTGTTTTCACGAATCATTTAGACTCATCTGTTTTCACGAATCATTTAGACTCATCTATTTTCACGAATCATTTAGAATTGCTATA
>CAKZMA010000618.1 GCA_937127375.1 uncultured Coleofasciculus sp.
CTGCTCCCTCTGCTCCCCAACTAGAGTCTACGCCAGCGGCGTCCATCCCGATTAATCAGGTGTTCCGCCTCCGTAGGTTCCCAAGTTCCGGCTTCGTATTGGGGAATGGTTTCGGGATCAGTGGGTGCTTCCCAAGCGGATAGGGCTGGGGTGATCACCCGCCAGGCTTCTTCCACTTCATCGGCGCGGGTAAATAGCGTTTGATCTCCCAACATACAATCGAGTAATAATCGATTGTAGGCATCGGATGTCGCCATGCCAAAGGATGAGCCATAGCTAAAATCCATATCTACTGTGCGGGTACGAAGCTGTGGACCCGGCATTTTCGCCTCAAATCGCAGGGAAATGCCTTCATTGGGTTGAATCCGCATCGTCAGCACATTGGGACTGGTTTGTTGGGCGGCGGATTGGAAAATCAGTAAGGGAACATCGCGAAACTGAATCGAAATCTCACTGACTTTCTTCGGTAACCGCTTCCCAGTCCGCAGGTAGAAGGGAACACCTTGCCAACGCCAGTTATCGATCATGAGTTTCATCGCCACGTAAGTGGGTGTGATGGAGTTGGGATCAACGCCTTCTTCTTCTCGATATCCTGAGACTGCTTCTCCTTTCATCCAGCCTGCCTTGTACTGACCGCGAACCGCTGAACATTCTAAATTATTAATATCGGCTAAATGTGTTGCCTGAACTACTTTTACTTTTTCAGTCCGGATACTATCCGCATCTAGGGAATTGGGTGGCTCCATTGCGGTTAAGCAAAAGAGTTGCATCAAATGGTTCTGCACCATATCCCGCAGCGCACCCGATGTTTCATAGTAACCCGCTCTATCTTCGACGCCCACGGTTTCGGCTACGGTAATCTGAACGTGATCTACAAACTGGCGATTCCACAAGGGTTCAAAGATCGCGTTAGCAAAGCGGAAGACTAGCAGGTTCTGAACGGTTTCCTTACCCAAGTAGTGATCAATGCGATAAACCTGTTCCTCACGACACACTTGCTGCACGACGCGGTTGAGAATTTGCGCTGAACTCAAATCTCGACCAAAGGGTTTTTCAATTACCAGGCGATGCTTCATTGGATCGTTCAGCATTCCGGCTGTTCCCAGTTGGCGGATGGCTTCCGGGAAAAACTTGGGTGCCACGGCGAGGTAAAATACCCGATTTCCCCGGGTTCCCCGTTTACCATCCAGTTCTGCCAAAAATGCTTTCAATTTCTGATAGCTGTCTGGTTTATCGATATTGCCGGGACAATAGAATAGCCCTTCAGCAAAATCATTCCACAGTTCTTCAGAGTGAATTCCGTCAGAAAACTCCTCAATCCCTTCCCGCATCTGTTCGCGAAAATAGTCATGACTCCATTCGCGACGGGCTACCCCAACAATTGTTATTTCTGAAGGAAGTCGTCGTTGGCGTTTAAGCTGATACAGAGAGGGAACTAGCTTGCGTTGGGTCAGGTCTCCAGATGCACCAAAAATCACTAAAATCAGCGGTTCTGGACTCCGTTCCTGTTGTAAACCAACGCGCAGGGGATTTTCTGTAAATGTCACCATTTCGAGTTTTGATTGTTGAAGTTTTGGTAGGGGCGGGTTTGACGATTATCGTTTTTGACCTCACCCAGATTTGACTAAACCCGCCCCGACACCTTGAGAGAGTTGGTTTCAACGCTAGGTTCAAGGGGTATGGTTTTGTGTTAGGGCGGGTTTGACGATTATCGTTTTTTGCCTCACCCGGATGTGACTAAACCCGCCCCGACCAAGTTTATACCATGGGTTATTGGTTTACACGGCTCATCGGCAATTTCCCGTTTCACAGGATATCCCGGTAAGGGCGTAAGGATGGTGCCCCTACAGTAAGGGATACCTCACGCCTTAGGGTATCGCTATACCGTTGCCAAGTCTTTGACCTTGCTATCCAGGGAGGACATTAAGGACTCAAAGGGCTTGACAAATTTGTCAATGCCTTCATCAAGCAGTTCATCCATGACTTGATCCAGATCGATCGCGACATCAGGATCTTTGAGGTTTTCGATTAACTGATACGCCTTTTCCACATCGGTTTCAATCCGATTTTCGGGCGAACAGTGATCGGCACAGGCTTCGATAGTATTCGGTGGCAGGGTGTTGACGGTATTGGGACCAATCAACTCATCGACGTACATGACATCACTGTAGTCGGGATTTTTGGTGCTGGTACTTGCCCAGAGTAGGCGTTGTACGTTAGCGCCTTTAGCGGATAGGGCTTTCCAGCGATCGCTTTGGATTACTTCTTTGAATTTCTGATAGGCGATTTTGGCATTCGCGATCGCGACTTTGCCTTTCACGTCTTTTAGTTTTGCTTCTTTCTCGATCCGGTCAACCCCAGCTGCGAGTTTGGCGTCAATGCGATCGTCAATGTTACTGTCAATCCGGCTGAGGAAGAAACTGGCAACTGAGGCAATTTTGCTAATATCCTCTCCTTTTTCTGCCCGTTTTTCTAAGCCTCGGACATACGCCCAAATGGTGTCAATGTAACTTTGTACCGAGAATAGTAAGGTAACATTGACGTTAATCCCTTCACTAATCACTTGCTCAAAAGCCGGTAAACCTTCGGAAGTGCCGGGAATTTTAATCATTACATTTTCCCGACCAATCTCTTGGTAATACCGACGGGCTTCATTAATCGTGCTTTCGGTATCGTTGGCGATTGTCGGTGGAACTTCGATACTGACGTAACCATCAAGTCCATCAGTTTGATCATAAATCGGCTTGAGAATATCACAAGCATTGCGAATATCCTCAAAGACGAGGGATTCATAAATCTCCTGTACCGATTTGTTTGCCTTAATCCCCGCTTCGATATCGGCGTCGTAAATGGCATTTCCCGCGATCGCTTTTTCAAAAATCGCTGGGTTGGAGGTAATCCCGTGAACCCCGCGACTTTCAATTAACTGCTTAAGTTCACCGGATTCGATAATAGTACGGCTAAGATTATCCATCCAGATACTCTGACCGTAATCGTTTTCGATTTGGAAGATAGGATTATTGGCTGTTGCTGTCATGCTTAAACTCCTAAGTTAGGGTATAGATTACTATTCGTCTGGATTCAAGGACATGTCCCTGGGTTAAGGAACCTTGAATTCTTCGTTACGATTGATACTAGGCTAAGAACGAGACGCGATCGCTTCTTTTGATTCTCGGGTTCGTTCTTGAATAAAGGACTCCACTAACGCCACATCCTCTTTACTTCCGATAATCAACGGTGTACGCGCATGGAGTTTCTCTGGTACCACGTCCATGAGATTTTCGGTACCGGTACTGGCTCGACCCCCAGCTTGTTCTATTAAAAAGGCTAAGGGTGCGGTTTCATAGAGTAGACGCAACTTCCCTTCCGGTTTTTTCACGGTACCGGGATAAATAAAGACGCCCCCTTGACACAAGATGCGATGGAAGTCTCCCACTAAAGCTCCACTATAGCGAGCCGTATACCCTTCATGGCGATGGACGTAGCGAATATAGTCGCGAATCGATTCATCCCATTGCCAGAAGTTCCCTTCATTGACACTATAAACCGGTCCATGCTCCGGCACTTGCATGTTTTCCTGGGACAGAATAAACTCACCCAAGCTGGGATCAAGGGTAAACGCATGAACCCCAGTGCCAATGGAGTAGACCAGCATTGTACTCGGTCCATAGATCACGTATCCAGCCGCGATTTGTTGGTGTCCATCTTGCAACAGATCCGTGGCTTCGCCGTCCATATCTTCGCCTTGTTGCCGACGAATCGCAAAAATTGAGCCGATATTCAAGTTAATATCAACATTCGAGGAGCCGTCAATCGGATCATAGATCAGGGAATACCGACCAATCGGGCAGTTTTCAGGAATGTAGTAAGGTTTTTCCATTTCCTCGGATGCCAAGCGGCAAACGAGTCCACTTTGTTTAAACACCGAGATAAATACATCATTAGCATAAGCATCCATCTTTTTGACGGATTCGCCCTGCACATTCACGTTCCCGGTAAATCCCAACGCACCTTCAACCAAATCAGCGCGACTCAACCGTCGGGAAATAATTTTGGCGGCTAAGGCAATACGATTCATTAAGGCACTGAGATCTTGGGCGTCAGCACTGAAACTCTTCAGTTGTTGCAGAACGTGACGGGATAGCGTGGTACAATCCCGATCCAGAGAATGCTCTTCCACTAGAGAGCGCTCGACATCTGCCATATTCTTTCCTCCTTATCGGTCACGCTGTTGGTAAGCGAGGGTACATCGTTAAGAAGCCCTGATACCAATCCTGGCATGGTAGTCTTTTCCACTTTACTCCCTATCTTAGAGAGGCATTGACCAACAAGCGTCCCACTTTAGAGGAATTTTGACATCTTTTTCGGCTGGATGGGGGGGTCAGTTGTTCAGATTGCATCGAAATGATGCTAAATTCAGGTTGCTCAAGCCGTGCGATCGCCGTAACGCCCGTTCGTTAGTAGTTATGGCTTTAGCCTTGCTTGCGTTGATTAAACGGAAGTTCCCCCAGCCGAAAAATTGAAACTGCATCGCCGTGCGGCTTGGTAAGTTAATCTCGGAGACGCGAACAGTATTCGTAGTGGCGTGGCACA
>CAKZMA010000619.1 GCA_937127375.1 uncultured Coleofasciculus sp.
CCGTAATTCTGTCGTTATTTCCTTCTACCGAGGGGGTTGGTGTCCCTATTGCAATCTGGAGTTACGAACCTTACAGCAGTCTTTACCGGAAATTAAAGAATTAGGCGCAACCTTAGTGGCAATTTCGCCGCAAACGCCGGATAATTCCCTATCAACGGTGGAGAAAAATGAACTAGAGTTTGAAGTGTTGAGTGATGGGGGCAATCAGGTGGCGAAGGAGTTTGGTTTAGTCTTTGTGCTACCGGAAGAATTGCGCCCGATTTACCAAGACTTTGGCATTGATTTACCTGCTCAGAATGGGGATAATACGTTTGAATTACCCATCCCTGCCACTTATGTTATTGCCCAAGATGGGACAATCATTCATGCATTTGTTGAAGCCGATTACACGAAACGCTTAGATCCAAAAGAAATTATCGCCGCATTAAAGAAAATCTCTGTAGCGGCTTAAACTCCATTAAAATGGACTTGAGTTAATTAGAGAACAGTAGGGGCGGGTTTAGGGATTAACCTGTGGAATTAACCGATAAATATTGTACAAAACCCGCCCTTCCCCAGCTTCCCGTTGCGCCGAGTGCGATCGCGAGATTCATCCATTCATGCCAATTTTTGTTATAACATATTATTTTGGTATTATAGTATGTCATTCTCAGCGAAGCGAAAAATCTCGCCTGATGCGTCGCTACGGTTCCTCAAACCCTTTTGTATCGAAGTTCGGCTTTCTGTAAATCTCAAGCCTGAGCCAGACTTCTATACTTGAGATAGAGACTACAAAAATCTTTACAAATAACAGCTATGGCTCCCGATCCCAAAATAATGAATAGCGTCGAGCAGCTCGGCTATCGCGTCACCGTGGGTGACGTAGCGGCTAAGGCGGGATTGAATATCAATCTAGCTGAACGCGGATTACTGGCGCTAGCCTCCGATGCAGGTGGACATTTGCAAGTCGCTGAGTCAGGTGAAATTGCCTACCTGTTCCCCAAGAACTTTCGGACAAACCTGCGAAACAAATTCCTCCGGCTGCGCTTACAGGAATGGTGGTCAAAAATTTGGCGTGTCTTATTCTACCTGATTCGGATTTCCTTCGGGCTTCTCCTTTTACTATCAATTGTCCTCATTTTTCTCGCCATTTCGATTATCGTCATCAGTATCAATTCCAGCAGCGATAGTGATTCAGGCGGCGGCGGTAATGGGGGTTCTAATCGAGGCGGCGGCATGTTTTTTATGCCCCGCTTCTGGATTGGACCCGATATCTTTTGGTTTTTCGACCCCAGTTACGAACGCCATCGACAACGGCGCACCTCCTGGAATTCTGCTGAGAGTAAGCAGATGAATTTTCTGGAGTCAATTTTCTCATTCCTGTTTGGCGATGGCAATCCCAATGCAGATTTAGAAGAACGGCGTTGGCAAGAAATCGGTACAGTAATTCGCAATTCCGGCGGTGCAGTTACAGCGGAACAGATTGCTCCGTATTTGGATGATATTGGCACAGGCTATCAACGGGAATATGAGGACTATATGTTACCCGTTCTTAGCCGTTTCCAGGGGCGTCCGGAAGTGAGTCCCGATGGAGATATTATTTATCATTTCCCCGATTTACAGACAACTGCACAACAGCAACATCCTCAGCCTGTTCCCTCTTATCTGCAAGAACAGCTTTGGCGCTTTAGTGCGGCTACCAGTGGACAAAAGATACTGGCAATTGGGTTAGGCGGAGTGAATATTGTCGGTGCGTTGATGCTGGGTTCTCTATTAAGAGGAGGCGAACTTGCTGCCGAGATAGGCGGATTGGTGGCGTTTGTCGCGTCAATTTACTGGTTTTTACTGGGGTACGGGATTGGCTTTTTAGCGATTCCTTTGATTCGTTATTTCTGGATTCAACGGAAAAATAGTAAAATCGAAGCCCGTAATCAGCAACGACAGCAGGAAGCATCAGCACTGGTTCAAGGGGATGCCAATTTACAGAAAAAGCTGGCGTATGCCCAACAGTTTGCCGCGCAAAATGTAATTGGGCAAGAGGATGTGGTGTATACCAGTGAACAGGATTTACTGGATCAAGATTTGCAACGCCAAGACCAAATTGATGCTGAGTGGCAACGCCGTTTAGAATCGGGTTCTTAGGTAGCTATAGCGGGTTTTGTTGTTCATTTATCGGTAAATAGCTGACTTTAGTCCCTCGAAGGCAATCGCGTGATGATCAGATTTGGGTATGGAGTGCGATGTTTCTTGAACCATCCATAAAACTGGCAGTCAGATTTCCCCCTAATTTCCCTTAATCTTCAGAAATCCTCAATTCGTGGATATTCCAAAACGCGCCCCCTAAAGCCGAATACT
>CAKZMA010000620.1 GCA_937127375.1 uncultured Coleofasciculus sp.
GATGAGGAAGATGAGGAAGATGGGGAAGATGGGGAAGATGAGGAAGATGGGGAAGATGAGGAAGATGGGGAAGATGGGGAAGCTGGGGAAGCTGGGGAAGCTGGGGAAGCTGGGGAAGCTGGGGAAGCTGGGGAAGATGGGAGACAAAATTTCTATAGCCCATTGCCCTATTCCCTATTCCCTATTCCCTAACAAATGACAAATGACACTTTGTCAAGATTATAGCTCAGTCAAAAATACTCGAAATCAAATCTAGGTCAAGGTTTTGGCAACTAAGCTTGCCAAAGGTGTGAGACATCTGGTTGAAACTATGACAAAATAATATAATCTTATTTTTGAGTTAGGCTATTATAGCAAAATGCTCTAAGGTAGAGCGGACAGAAGGCAGAAAAATTCTGAATGAGATGTGAACATTTCCGCCGTTCAAGAAAGTTCTAACCTTTAGGGCAAAAGCTATAGTAAATTGACTCAAAACAATGAATATTTGATGTTTATTAACCCATCAAATCCTTGATCAATTATTTATCTTGAGGAGATCAGACATGACGACACAACCAGATCAAACAGCAGAGGCACGTAACCGCGTGATTGAATCTGCCCGTCGATTAGGGGTTGAACTCAAGGAACAAGAATTGGAACGATGGATGAAGTCCATCACCGAAGCCACAGGAGACAGCGATATTACCGTTGATCAAGATACGGGGGTTTTTGGTCATAAGGTCAGTATGTTAGATTTTGACCCCAAAGATCTAGAGCGTTTTCGCACCATCGGCAGAATAGTAGAATTTGACGATGTTCCTGGTGTTGTCGAAACAGCCTTGGCGCTCTCTGGTTCAGCGGCTCAATCTAAGGTTCAAACTCACCCAGGGGACTGTGACTATTTTGAGCGGGTGAATATTATTGCCCCAACCCAGGCTGAAGCCTGCCAGATTCTCTCCCGAATTATGCGTGAGAAAGCGATCAACAGCCGCTCAGGTGATAATTTTCAATTAGTTGAACTGAAATTTGGTAGCTATCCCCAAGATGTGATCCGCGATGAACATTCCTATCACAAAGGCTCACCTATCTCCTGGTCTCCGGATGAGGTTGTCGCTGGGCAAATTGAAGTGACCGACTTGCAAGGAAATCCAATGACCATCACTTGGGATTCGGTTGCCGATGATCCCGGTTGGTGTAAGCTGGACTGGGTGATTGCTGATCCGGTGCGCCGCCAATTGGCTAACGCCAGCAATATGTTGGATGTCACCTGGGAAGCTCCCGATGGTACAATCACGCCCTTAGACGGCTATCTAGATGGTTATTTCCAAGAGATTTACCTCGATGCTGAATCGGCTCCCATCTTTTCTAAACTGGTGAAACAGGTTTCGACTGATGTCATGGATGATTATGTGACGCAGTTGGAAAAAGAAGTTAAAAAATATTTTAAGCCGGATAATCCCAACTATGGCAAAGCGGCTAAACGGCTGTACAACATCTTCCGGCTGAATGGACAATATGAGGAAGCTGCCTTCCTACGGGAACTGTTTGATGAACCCGCCGCCTTACTGTATCAAGTTCACGCCTTAGTGCGAACGGTGAAAGACGCCATCGACCAAGGTGCGGTGTTTGATATTGATCACATTCTCGATCAAACGGATGAACTGATTCTGTCCGTGATCAAGGTTTTGGAAGGGGAAGAAGAATTAGAAATTACTCGTCATCTCCTGCGTTTATCCCGCTGCATTAGTCGTCAGCAAGAAGGGGTTCCACTGAGTCCCCAAGTCGAGGCAGCACGAGCAGAGGTGATGCAAATTGTCAATAATTTCTTCTACGAAAAGATGATGGCATTACCGACAATTAAATCTTACATTGACGGTCTCCACGCTTAATTTGAACGGCTGCCTATCGTTGTAAGTTGTTTTGCAGAAGATTGCAAAATAATTTTCCCTGTTGTATTGCATCATCGAGAGCAACGTGGGTCAGGGGCATTTCCTCCAACCACTCAGGGGGGAGATTTTTCTTCCCTGACTCACGATAGTTTTGTTTAAGGAATGCCATGGCATAGGAACGGATGTCGAGTGCCGAATGGTTAAAGGGACTATTGCCGACAAACTTAATCAAATACCAGTAGACAAACATAAAGTCAAAGGCAGCCGGATAGCCAACAAAGATGGGTTCACCGGGTAATGCTTTTAGCCAAGCGTGATAGTTCTGCATCACCTGTTCGGGGGGCTGTGGGTTAACTCGGCTGGCTTCCCAGGCGGTGGGTTGTTGTGACCACCATTTCATGGTTTTGGGGTGACCCTTTGCCCCTGGCAAAGTTTCTAGGTTGGTTGTAAAGGTTGCAATTAATTGTTTGTCTGCTTTAAAAGCAGCCGAGGCAATGCTCAACATTGAGTGAGGTCCAGGAATGGGACCATCCGATTCAATATCTGTACTGACGTAGATTTCGATTGTCATCTATTTTCTAACTCATTTCCAACTGGAGTTACAGACATCAAACTAAACCGAATCGGCTGGGGGGCCAGAAGCGGAAACAAGCGTGACCAATAATATTAGGTTGAGGCAAGAATCCCCAAACGTGAGAGTCGTTGCTGTTGTTGCGATTATCTCCCATGACAAATAACTGACCTTCCGGAACTCGCACGGGTGCCATTTGATAGTTGGGGGGTTCAGCAATGTAAACTTCGTCTAGCGGTTCCCCATTAATATAGACTTTGCCATCTTGAATTTGGACGATTTGACCCGGTGTGGCAATGATCCGTTTAATAAAGGCTTGGTCTTTGGTAAACCCCTGCATTTGCAGTTGAGGCGGTGGATCAAAGACAATGATGTCTCCGCTGACTGGGGGTTTGAAGTGGTAAGAGATTTTTTCTACGACCACGCGATCGCCAATGCTCAATGTCGGTATCATCGAGTTTGAGGGAATGTAGCGCGGTTCGGCGATAAAGACTCGAATCAACAGCGCTAGGGCGAGTGCGATCGCAATAATTTGTAGATTTTCTCGGACTTGTTGCCAGAACTTCGCTCTCGGTGATATAGATGGGCTCGATTGTTCTGCTACCGTTGACTGATTCGGTTTGTCCACAGGTATTGAAGTCCCTCCCTTGGCAGACTGATCCGTTACCGTTTTGTTCAAAGTCATATACGTTTGCCTTGAAAATCGCTGGCAGTCACTTTTCTTGCTTCCGCCACAAAACGTTTGCCTTTCAGTCAAGATAACATGCTCTCTCGCTCTTTGAGCGATAGGGATACTGATTCGGCTTGTGTTCACTAGGCGATCGCGTTCCTCAACCCCGTTTCCTCAACCCCGTCAACGGCGATCCTGGAGACTCTCATCCCGTCTTTGTCCAAAGGCATTTGCTAGTTTAACTGGGATTGAGAGTTTATTTTAATCTTAAATGATTTAGTATTATTATCTAATTCTTTACACAATAAATCCTGATATTGTTTTTGCTTTTTGCATTATTGAAATTATTTATTTTAATGAGAACATCATAAAAATAAGCGCTAAATTAACAATAGATTTATCTAAAAATCGCTTTAATTGTAAATGTAAGCATTCTAAGTTATGAGAATTGACGCCATGAACACTAACAAAGTTTCTAAATTCATCGGAAGTGCAGCAGTCGCAGTTAGCTTAATTTCTATGCTGGGTCAGCCAGCCAATGCTGGGCAATTGCATAACGACTGGAACTATGGAATTGATGCCTTCGGTGATGGATCGGGTGGTGCTAAGTATGACATCAAAGGATTAGCCATGAAAGAAACAGCCGATAGTATTTTTGTGGCTCTAACAGGTGGCACACCCTTAGAAGGAAATAAAGACAGAGGAGCGGTTGACAACAATGTTGGATTTGGTGATTTGTTCTTTAATTTTTCTGGAAAAGATTTTACCACAGCGATGAATGATGGTGATCTATTGGGAATTCGCTTTGCTGAAACTAATGATTCTCAAGTCAGTCGTACTGGAGTTTATCAAAATATCACGGCAATGAGCGTAACTCAAGATAACAATGGGTATGGCAGTTTAAAGCAGTACTATAACCACAGTAAGTTTGACAAAATTAATACCAAAGGCACTGACTTACCAGACAAAGCTGATGTATACGATTATCTCTATGGCAGCACCATTGCCCAGAAGCCAACGAAGAATAATACTCCAATCCTCAATGTGATTCAATCGGGTAGATTTTTGGGCGATATTGATCTATTAGATGGGACTCAACTCAGTAATGCTGGACTTGATTTTAGTCACTTTGAAGCGAATGACTCTCACACGTTTGGCTTTAGATTTGACCGCGCTTTGCTTTCTAGAAACGGGGGCAGTTTCGTCAGTCATTTATTCTTAGAGTGTGGTAATGATGGTGTGGCACTCAAAGGAGACCTTGAGTCAGTTCCTGAACCCTCTGGTTTGGCTGGAATTGCTGGCATTGGTTTGACCTTTGCTGGTATGGCTTTACGCCGTCGCCAATCACGAGGCTAGCTGCCATTTTTGTAATTGCATCATTGGTAATAACTAGCCAAGAACTCAAGTTCTTGGCTAATAGCTTAAGTCGGTTAAAACCGACTAATGGCTGGGAACATCCCGTTTTGGACAAAGCATTTCTTAAAGTAACGGATTTGTAAGGGTTTCAGCCCCATTCAAAGAGCCAACGTGCCAAATTGGGATGCTCCCTAATGGCTTACCTCATGGAAAAAAAGGCAAAGCATTATTTTGCTTCCCCGAATAACAAAAAGCGAAGCAACATCTGGCTTCCCCGTGCAAAAAAAGCGAAGCAAAATCTGGTCTCCCCCATGGAACAAAAAAAAGCGAAGCATCCTCTGGATTCCCCCATGGAACCAAAAGCGAAGCATCCTTTGGTCTCCCCCATGGAACAAAAAGCGAAGCATCCTTTGGTCTCCCCCTTTTTAAGGGGGACGGAAGGGGGATCAAAAGGGGATCTAAAAAGGGGGAGAGAAGGGGAATCTACTGTGAGATGGGAGGGAAATCCCGAAAGGACAAATAACATAAGAATAAAGTTTTGCGCTAGCGTGAGAAGAGAGACATCTATTGGTTCTGTTCCCTGTGCTGCTAAATAAACGTCCTATTCTATTTACGGGTTTCGTTGCTTGCCTCGTGGGTGTATTGACTGCCTGCGCCAACAGTCCCACAGGTCAATCTTTAGAACGTTCCTTAGCCGTAGACCCCAAACTGGAGGATAATGCCTCAGTTTTGGGGAGTCAGACGAATGAACAAACATCTTCGGCGCAATTGCCAGAGGATTTCCCTACCGTAATTCCCCGCTATCCCGATGCTCAATTACAAAACGTTGAACCCTTAACTCGTTCAGATGCCCAAGGTCAACGTAGCATCTGGTCATCCACTGACCCTAGTAATGATATTCAAGCATTTTACCGCAGAGCATTTGAATCAGGCAGTTGGCAGGTTATTTCTGCACCGAATCAGGATGGTATGAATTCTTTTATTGTGCGCCGGAATGATTTAAAAGTTAGGGTTTCTATTCCTACAGATACTGCCATTAACGATACGGAAGAAGCGCCAAACGAGACAGAGACTGATCCAAACAGTACAACGTTTGAAATTCAGTACCTCCGCAGCAGTACCGAGACAGCAGCACCGTCAGATGCTTCAGAATCTTCAGAGACAGCAATAGAGAATACTGAATCCGTTGATTCAACATCTGGCAAAGAGCAAAACTTCACGGATTTCGATAACGTTCCGTCGGGATTGCGTCAGTATGTCGAAGACTTAGCCGCCTTAGGTGTTCTCACGCCTGACGCTTCTAGTCCTAACAATAAATCAGAGGATAGTGGTACACAATTTGCCGCCAACAAAATTATTACCCGCCGTCAATATGCCCGTTGGCTTATTGAAACGAATAATCGAATTTATGAGAACAGTCCCGGAAAACAAATCCGTTTAGCCTCAGAAACCACTCAACCCGCGTTCCAGGATGTACCAGCGAGTGACCCAGATTTTGGTGTCATTCAGGGATTAGCTGAAGCGGGGTTAATTCCTAGTCCCTTGAGTGGGAATTCTACAGAAGTTCTGTTCCGCCCTGATGCACCTCTAACACGGGAAAATCTAGTTTTATGGAAAGTTCCATTAGATATTCGTCAGGGGTTACCGCAAGCCTCTCTAGATGCAGTGCAGCAAACCTGGGGATTTCAAGATGCGGGCAAGATTGATCCGAAAGCAATGCGGGCAATTTTGGCAGATTTTCAGAATGGTGAACAATCGATTATCCGTCGCGTTTTTGGGTATACCACTCTCTTTCAACCGAAAAAGCCAGTCACACAAGCAGAAGCCGCCGCCGCCCTGTGGTATTTTGGGTCTCAGGGTGAGGGAATATCAGCTAGTGAGGTTCTCCAGCAATCGAACTAGAAAGAATGGGTCAGGGTTCGTCTGTAGGGGTGGGTTTCACAATTATCGTTTCGGTTGACCCAGATTCAACTAAACCTGCCTAAACCGAGTAGTATGTAGGGGCGGGTTTTACTACTATCCTTTTTGACCTCACCCAAATGCAACTAAACCCGCCCCTGTTTCAATGGCAATGACCCCAATAACGTCTCTATAGCGTCGGTCAAGTATTCCTAGAAACCGGGTTTCTAGTGAGGATGATAACATATCAACCTTTCACCCAAATAAACCTAGTTTGTTGACCGATGTCCTAGAATTCAAACATCTACCCGCATCTGAGAAAAACGGATGAACTTAGCCATAAGTTTGCGTTTCTGGAACGGGGATTTTTTATGTAGTAGAGTCTGAAATAGGGTTAACCCCTGGTTCTGCCATTCCTGGGCTGATGTGTCTTGGTTTAAACCCCATAAGATGCGAATTAGGTTTTGTAGAACCTCTAAATGCCATTCAGGATAGATATCTGGGGTAAGGGTAATCAAGGCTTGGTGATATTCAGTTACGGCTTTCTGCCAATAGTCCCGGTAATTTGGCTGATACTTTCCTTCCTGATAGTGGGCGTTTCCTATTGCTTGATGTAATCGTCCCCAACCTTCGGGGTGAGTGTTTTGGGGACAATGGTTTAAGCCTTGCTGATACGATAACAATTCCCCTTGATAACCGCATTGAGTCTCAATGGGATTAGACATGATTGGGGAGACATTGGGAAATTGTAACGGTACAACAGCCGCCGCTTTGGGGTTATATTTCCAGGAATTTCCAAGGACAATTCCCCGGTTTATCCAAGCTTGATGCAAATCGGGTTTAATTTGAATCGCTTGGTCAAACGATCCGATCGCCTGTTCATACTCTCCTAACCGAAACAGCGCTACACCCCGGTTATGCCAAGCGTTGTGGAAGTCAGATTTGATTTGAATCGCTTGGTGATAATTCGCGATCGCCTTTTCATATTCCCTTAACTCGGCTAGCGCTACCCCCCGGTTGTTCCAAGCATCATGGAAGTCAGATTTGATTTGAATCGCTTGGTGATAATTCGCGATCGCCTCTTCCTTTTCTCCTAAATCTGACAGCGCATTACCCCGATTCGTCCAAGCTTGGTAGAAGTCGGGTTTGATTTGAATAGCTTGGTGATAACTCGCGATCGCCTTTTCATATTCTCCTAACTTCACCAATGCATTTCCCCGGTTGTACCAATATTTGTGGTTATCAGATTTTAGTTCAATGGCTTTATTAAAAGATACCAGCGCTTTTTCGTTTTCCCCTAACTTCGCCAATACATTCCCCCGATTTTGCCAAACTTCGTGATTATCGGGTTTTAGTTC
>CAKZMA010000621.1 GCA_937127375.1 uncultured Coleofasciculus sp.
AAAATCTTAGACCTGGCACAACAAATGATCCACTTAGCGGGTTTCATGCCAGAACTGGATATCCCGATCAAGATTACAGGATTGCGTCCTGGTGAGAAACTGCATGAATCTTTAGTCGGCTCGACTGAAAACGTTTCTGCGACAGAACATCCTAAAATTGTGGCAGTTTCTAGCCCACCTCTGTTCGCAACAGCTTGGTCAGACGTAACCGCTAGCTTATCAAAATCTATCGCTAGTAATTTACCACCTGATGAACTCTGGAAAATTGCCAAGCAATGTACAACCACCCTAGAATCATCAGAGAAAATATTTAGATGAAAAAATTCCGACTAATACTACCAAATTCCTGTATTTTATTAGTTTTGGGTAATTTGCTGCTACCAATTAGCCCTTATTTTTGTATAGGCTTTTATATTGCAGCTTGTTTCGTGTCTGGATTGAGATTTAATTATAATTTTCTTAAAAAAGAATATTTCTTAACAGTTTTTTGTTTTATTGTTTTGGCTCTTTGGTTAATTGTAAGGACAAATAATTCCTGGGGATTAGGAATTCATTCCTTGACAGATATACACAGATATCCTGTGACACTATTCGATTATTTGTTATTTATCTTAGTGTTTTTATTTTTAAGTATAAAGCCATTTACAACATCAGAAATAAAAGCAATTTCATGGTCTTTGCTTTTTTCAAGCTTTCCCATTTTCGTAGCTGCTATTGTGGAAAAATATGTAGAATTACCAGAAAGAAATTTTTTTTATCCCCATGAATATTTTGCTATTATAAAAATTTCAATAGGATATGGAGGTGCAAGAATTGCCTCTGTTTTTGAGAATCCCAACTGGTTAGGATTTTATTGTGTCTTAGCTTTGAGTGTCGCTTTTGGATTATTAATTCAAAAACTCAAAAATAAAGATTATATCAAATCGAAACTATCTACTGAGTTTAATTTGACAAAATGGTCTTTAAAAATTTTATTTATTATAATTTTTTTAGCGTTACTGCTTGTCATGTTAGCCTGGTCGGGAGCCAAAAATGCTCTGGTAGCATTCTTGATTATACTAATTTATTTTACTGTAGTTAGTCAGTTGAAAGCCTTAAGGTTTTTAGGATTCCTGCTATGTTCTTCATTGTTAATATCAGTTTTAAATTTTGGTTTTATAACAACGTTAATTAGAAAAATTATCCCTCAAGAACTCTGGAATAGACTCATTAATTTATCACTAACAAATAACTCTTTTTCTGTGCGAGTTGAATATTATAAGTGTGCCGTTGAACTAACTCAAGAAAAACCATGGCTAGGTTGGGGTATAGGGACAATGGCTCAAGAATGTGAAAATCGCCTAGAGCTTGCACCCTATCGGGTAAACCATGCACACAATATATTCCTGCAACTTGCTGCTGAAATAGGTATACCTTTTACCTTGGTTTTCTCTGGTATCATCGCCTTTATTATTTATGTATCTGCCAAAAATATTTTTGATCAAAACTGTTCCGATAGAGGCGATAACTATATAGTCATGGGATTTTTGCTGGCAGCTATATCAGGACTAATTATGAGTTGTTTTGCACTAGCCATGTACCACTCTTACAGACTCCTATGTCTTTTCTGCCTTTGTTTAGCAATACCTTATGCTAAAGCTCTCAGTGATCATCGAACTCTTCTATAAAAGTCTAATGACATAGATCAACTTTTTAACGCTGATAACTGGGTGGGTGATCTCGGATTGGGCTATCCGAGAGGGAACTTTCACCTTTCCTCTGGCTTCACAAAAGTAACACCGCGTATCTTGGCTGGAGTCACTGTAATTCGCATCTAGAAAAATAAGGAGTCGCTGGGAAAAATTATTCGGGTATGATCTTTTCTGAAGGAATAGTGGTATATCTGTGGTTCTAAGAGGGATATCTTGATGTACTGTAGATAAGTAGCTGCCCGAGTTGTCGTTTTCGTGGAAGCTGTGTGTGTGATGAGTGAACTAGCGATTTGTCTAAAAAATGTCTCTAAGTGCTTCAAGCGATATGCGCGACCCGTAAATCGGCTGAAGGACTTGCTCTTACCCGGAAAAAGTCGGGCTGATGAATTCTGGGCGTTGCAGAATATCAACCTAGAGGTGCTAAAGGGTCAGACTCTGGGAATAGTCGGGCGGAATGGCTCAGGCAAGAGTACACTCTTGCAAATAATTGTCAAGACCTTAACGCCAACTACAGGCGAGATTGAGGTCAAGGGTCGTGTTTCAGCGCTACTGGAACTCGGAAGTGGGTTTAATCCAGAGTTTACCGGACGCCAGAATGTCTTTTTTAACGGGCAGTTACTGGGACTGTCGAAAAAAGACATTGAAGCCAAATTTGATCAAATAGCCGCCTTTGCCGATATTGGAGATTTTATTGATCAACCCGTTAAAACCTATTCTAGTGGGATGTTTGTCAGGTTAGCGTTCGCTGTTGCTATTAACGTTGAACCTGAGATTTTGGTAGTAGATGAAGCACTAGCTGTTGGGGATGAGGTTTTTCAGCGCAAGTGCTTCGCCCGCATCCAGTCTATCCAAGAGCAAGGGGGAACAATTTTATTTGTTTCTCACTCAGCTTCTATGGTTGTTGAACTGTGCAACCGCGCAATTTTGCTAGATAGGGGAGAGCTTATATTGTCTGGGTCACCTAAGTTTGTACTCTCTAAATATCAAAAACTGATCTATGCACCGGCTGATAAGCTAGAGGGATTGCGCCAAGAAATTGGGAATTGCAATAATCCTTCAAATCATCAAGGTGAGGATAAGATTCAGGATCGGGGAATACAAAAGCTCAATCAAAATAACTATGAGCCTTTTTATGATCCCAATCTAATTCCTAAAAGCACTATTTCTTATATGTCTCGCGGTGCTAGGATTGAAAACTCATACATTGCTAGCTTGGAGGGTAAGATTGTCAATGTTCTGTGTAAAAATTATGAGTATGTTTATACTTACTCCGTAAAGTTCCATGAATCAGTCCATAAAGTTAGATTCGGTATGCTGATTAAAACCATGAGTGGGTTTGAACTGGGAGGTGCAGCCTCTCATCCTTTCGCTCAGGGTATTGAACACATACACGCGGGAACAGTTGTTCAAGTTAAGTTCAAATTTTGTTGTTACCTTTTACCGGGTGTATACTTCCTTAATGCTGGGGTCATGGGTATTGTCGATAATGCCGAAGTTTACCTTCATCGCTGCATTGATGCTGCTATGTTTAAAGTACAATTAGAGGAAGACATATTGGCTACGACTATTGTTGATTTTCAAATCAAAACAACAATATTAGTTAGTCAGAATTTAGTGACGGCATAATCTGAATGAATAAGAATTGTATTATGCAAACCATAGAATTTAGCCAACCAATTCTAGTAATTACTGGGATGCATCGATCAGGAACTTCTCTTGTCGCATCTCTACTTCAAAGTGCGGGTGTAGATATTGGTAAAAGACTTATGGGAGGAGGTGAGACAAATCTCAAAGGTCATTTTGAAGATCTAGATTTTGTGGAATTCCACGAAAGCGTTTTGCGCTCACAGGGAATTAGCACGGAAGGCTGGACTTTAGAGAGAAGTATTCAGGTTCAAGAACAATATTTGGATAAAGCGAAATCACTTATTCAGGGAAGGTTATCACAACCACTTTGGGGATGGAAAGATCCGCGAACAACTCTTTTTTTGCAGTTTTGGCAAAAACTCCTTCCAGAAGCAACGTTTGTCTTTGTTTATCGCGCCCCTTGGCAGGTAATAGATTCCCTGTATCGTCGAGGTGATCAGGTATTTAAAACGAACCCGAATTTCGCTCTAGATTTATGGATGAATTACAATCAAGCAATTATAGCTTTTTACGATGAGTTTCCAGAAAAATGTGTAATCTTTAATAGTGAGACGATAACCTCAAAACCTGATTTGCTCACGGAAATTATTGAAAAGGAATTGAAAATTGATTTCCGGAGGGAAAGTGGCTCAGATATATATGAAGAAAAATTGTTCAATAGTCAGATATCTAGTTCTCACCGACCTACGTTAGTCAAACAGTATTTTCCGGAAGCATTTGAACTCTATCAGGAACTCAATAGAAGAGCCAAGCCAAGCGAACCGGAAAGTTCCTCATTCACAGAAAAAGAATTTAGCGAATTTCCATCCTATAAAGCATGGGTTCTTCAAGATTGGCTGGATGTTCAGACTAAAGAACGAGAGTTAAAGCGATCGCAAGCTGAAGTTGAGCGCACACAAGTCCAACTGCAACATACTCAAGCTGAACTAGAACTCAAACAATCTCAACTGCACCATACACAAATTGAACTAGAACTCAAACAATCTCAACTACACCATACACACACTGAACTAGAACGAATTCAAGCGGATTTAGTACAAGCTCATGCTAGGATTATAGCAATGGAAAGTAGCAAGTTCTGGAAGTTGCGGAAAATATGGTTTAGTCTGAAACAGACATTAGGATTAACCAACTCGGTTATGACTACAGCATTAGAAAACCTTAAGTAATTATCCACAAGTGTTTACTTAATGCAAAAGTCATAACTTGCTAAACCAGCTTGGTTTTACAGATAAATCTTGTCTTTGACTGAAACAGAAATCTTTTAGAGGGAATAAAATGATGAATTTATATAGCATCCTAGCTTGTCCAATTTGTCAATCAGATGTGGAACTTAATGGAGAGCAAATTCACTGTACATCATGTAAAAAAGTTTATCCTATAATCAATAATGTTCCAGTAATGTTACCGGATTGGGAAAGCACGAACATCCAACATGAGGGAGAATTACTGGTAAGAAAAGGATATGACGATTGGATTCATCGAACAATTATGCAATCCTTCACAGATAACCAAGTTGTCCTTGATGCTGGTTGTGGCAATATGGCTCTGGATGATCCCTGCATTATCCGAATGGATGTTCAGCTCACTCCTTATGTCGATGTAGTCGGTGACTTGCATAATTTACCCTTTAAGCCTAACAGTATAGACTTTGTTTGTGCTTTGGCAGTTGTTGAACACTTGCGCCAACCCTTTGTTGCGGCGGAGGAAATTTGGCGAGTTCTTAAACCCGGTGGCTATGTTTATGCCGAATGCAATTTTGTCTTTGCCTACCACGGCTACCCCCATCATTACTTTAATGCTTCAATACATGGTATGCAGCAAGTATTTTCTCGCTTCAAAGAACTTAGATTAGGTGTAGCTCCATATCAGATGCCTTCATTTGCTGTTGAAAACATTCTGACCAATTATTTATATCTTTTCAAGGCAGAAAACTCTTATGAAGAATCGTTTGTTAAAGCAGTTCATAAAGTCTTGAAGTATCCCCTTCGTCAGTATGATTCTAAATTCAACCAAGATACAGCTTTTCGAGTGGCAGCCGGGGAATATTTTTTAGGGCTTAAACAAGTCAATAATACTGATACAATTATACCCGAAGTTGTCATAAAAAAATATTTAAATAATGAATTAAAAATAAAATATACCGATTATCTTGATTTAACTAATTCAGAAAATTTATTAATTTGGGCAAAAAATCAAGGAAAAGAATTGCATCCAGAAATTAAAGAATATTTAGCTAAAATAGAACCCTTTAATAAATATGGAAATAAATCTCAGGGATTTGAACGTTCTCTACCAAAAGCTATATCTACGAGCCTAAAATCAGTTCAAAATAATACATCAATAGAAAAAAAATGGTCAATAAGAATATTTAAAACCTTGAAGTACCAAGGAGTTAGAGGATTTGCTAAAAAGGCAGTCAACTATCTCAAGAAAAAATCTGGATTGATGTAAATTTCATCAATAGATTAGAGTAAAATAGGCTATATAGCGAAAAATATTAACCCAGTTAATTTAAGTAAAATTGAATGACTACTTATCGCATTCCCACTGGTGTTCGAGTCAGCTACATAGACAGCCGTCCCTTCCTATCTACACCACAAGGGGGAAAAGTAGCTATAGATACGACATTACTCTCTATCTGGCAAAAAGCTGATGGTCGAAAAGCTAATGAAATTTTGCCTATTTCTCGCCAAGAAGGAGAAGAAGGAGCTACGCAAGATACTATTTACGCCGCCTTAGCCTGTTTGGTTGAAGCTGGCTTGCTAGTCCGCGAACAGGACACATCACAATCTCTCCTTTTTCAAACAATGAACGCTGGTCTGGTATCTGTAGTCGTTGTTAATTACAATAGCTGGGAATGGCTGAAAGAATGTCTACCGTCGCTCTCTTTACAGACCTACACCCCCTTAGAAGTCATTGTTGTAGATAATGGTTCAACCGAAAATTTGCCGGACTGGCTAAAAGCCAATTATCCAACCGTGAAATTCTCGTGCTTGGAAAAAAGTGAATCTTTAGCTCATGCGATCAACTACGGAGTAGCACTTTCCCAAGGAAACTATTTTCTGATACTCAATCCAGATGTCACACTAGAACCGGATGCCGTAGCACAGATGGTCGCCGTAGCTCAAAGCGATTCCAACTGTGCTGCTGTAGCTGCCAAACTTAAGTTTTGGTGGGCGCCTGCTTTTCTCAATGGCTTGGGGAACCGAGTGGAAGCTTTTTCTTGGGGAACAGATAACGCTATAGGACATCTAGATTTGGGTCAATTTGACGATTGGCGTGAAGTCCCCTCCGCCTGTTTCGCGGCTACTCTGATTCCTCGTTCCGCCTGGGACGCTGTTGGTTCGGTGGATGAAGCGTTTCCGCTGTACTACGAAGACAGTGAATGGTCCTATCGGGCAAGATTGTTAGGCTACACGGTGCGTGCTGCTCCCCAAGCGGTCGTTTATCATGCTTTTGGCAGTAAAGTTCCTTCGGGTGAAGACAATGGGTTAACAGCTCGTAAACTGCGTCGGGTTGTACACGGTCGCTTGCGCTTTGCGGGAAAGATTTTAGAGATCCCTTACCTGAGAAAGTTTTTCCGTAACTATATAGTAGAAGATTGGGTCAACTTCTCGCGATCGCTATACCAGCGTCAGTGGTCTACGGCTTTGGCGTATCTAGCTGGCTGGTGGGATTTTTGTCAGAACCTGCCTATGCTGTTACCTGAACGGCGAAGGTTGCAGGCGCGTCGTTCTCGTGGCGATGACGAATTATTCGCTTTACAAGACGGTATGTCTCCGGGATTCGTCTGGCAAGGGTTGCCAGAACTCACCTGGGATTCGATACTGTA
>CAKZMA010000622.1 GCA_937127375.1 uncultured Coleofasciculus sp.
GGTTTTATATTTTTGTTGACTTTCCCGTAACGCCTTTTCCATACGCTTGCGATCGCTAACGTCAATGTAGGCAATGGCAACGCCATAATCAGCGAGAGGAATGGGGGCGGCTGTGACGCTAACCCAAGTGATTTTATCCTTGGCTTTGACAATTCCCATTTCCATATTTTCAATGACTTTATTTTCGGTTAAAGCGCGAACACTGGCAAATTCAGAGGCTGGCATCGGAGTACCATCGAGTCGAATAATTTGCCAATTGGGAGCATCATAAGTGCGACTGGTGTGTTCTTGACGGGATAGTCCTAAAATTTCCTCACTGGCTTCATTGGCTTCAATAATATTTCCCCCTTGATCAGTAATGGAAATACCAATCGGAAAGATTTGAAACAGGGTTTTATATTTCTGCTGACTTTCCCGCAATACCTCTTCCATTTGCTTGCGATCATTGATATCCTCACAAACGATAGCGATATATCGGGGTGAACTCTCTTCATCTTTAATCATCGATACCGTGATCCGACCCCAAACACAAGCACCATCTTGGCGCAGATAGCGTTTATCAATGGTGTAGTTTTTCCGTTTACCTTGTACGATTGAATTAAATAAATCAGCATCCAGAGACAAGTCTTCTGGATGAGTCAACCGAGAAAAATGTATTCCAACAATTTTATCAGGAGAGTAACCTAAAAACCGACAATTGGCTTCGTTAGCTGTCAGAATATACCCCTCTAGATTCAGCAGGGTAATTCCCACCGAGACATTCTCAAAAATAGAACGGAATTGTTCTTCACTCTCTCGTAACGTTTTTTCAGCCTGTTGGCGATCGCGAATTTCTCGTTTGAGTTCTTCGTTGGCTTGCTGTAAGGCTTCGGTGCGTTCTTTTACCCGTTGTTCTAGTTCAGCATTTAAGCTTAATATTTTGGTTTCAGCTAATTTTATTGTGGTAATATCGGTGGCGATGCCTAAAATTTGTTGGGGTTTGCCATCGGGAGTTTTGGCAAACACTGTATCTCGGCTATAAAGCCAGCACCATTCCCCATTGGCACGACGCATTCGGTATTCAGTTTCGATAATTTCGCGATCGGAAGCTGTCGCCAAGCGTTCCATTCGTGCCGACAATTTGGCTAAATCGTCCGGGTGCATCAGTTGAGGAAACAGGGTGTCTCCCATGGCTTGTACTGTTTCCGGAGAATATCCCAAAATATCAGTAATGGTGCGATTATTATAGATATTACGCTGTTCGATCAGATCGTAAATATAAACAATAGCGGAAATAGATTGACTGATTTGTTCAATCACATGCTGGGATTGCTGCAATGCCTTTTCCGCTTGCTGATGTTCAGTTACATCTCGCAACACTAATAGATGATGATCCGGCAACATATTGGCGGTACCTTCTAACTCTACGTCGCGTTGAGTTCCATCGGCACGCCATAGACAAAAGTTATGGGTGATTCGCCCTTGTTCGAGAAAGCGACGCCAGTGGTGAATAGTAATCGGTGTCGTCTCCAATAGCGTGCGATGCAGCAGTTGAGCCTGAGACAATTTAAATAAGATACTCGCCGCCCGATTGACTCGGAGTAATTGTCCCTGACTATCCGCAATCACCATAGCATCCAGGGAGTCATTGAAGATGGCTAGAAACGCACAAGCCTCAGAATCCCCTTTTTGTTCCTGAAACGGGCATGGCGTCGGGTTGGCGGGTTGGCTTTGACTGGGGTTGCTAGCAGAGTAATGGATAACCATACTGTATTCTTGCGATCGCGTGCGTGAGGTTTGCCCAAACCCGGTATTCCGCCATTGATGCGACAGATCCTGGGTTGGGGCATACTCCTATCTACAGTGCGATCGTCATCGAATCCCTATTTTGACGCCCCAGTTTGACACGGTGACGCCTGATCCGCCTGATTGCATACCACAAAAATAAGTTGAATAGCTTTTATTTAATACTTTTTTAATAGTCTTGTCCGATTCGCTACAGTCAGGAAACTCTAAATTTTTGAAACAGATGTTTATCCTCAGAATTTCCTCAGATTTCGGTTTTAGTCTAGAGATATAGCAGAGTTGTCGTAGATTGTATCACACTCTACAGTCTCGTCAAACCACGCCAATAACGGTATCGTACCGGAATTGAATTGAACTCTACTGCAAATAGGAAGGAAAAAGATGTTTAGTCATACTTGTCTTTGTTGCTCACACACCTTACTCAGGCACATTCGCTCTCACCAAGTCTACTGGTTCTGCCCCCATTGTTACCAAGCCATGCCTGAATCAATTGAACCCTACTCACGGCTGAATGCATCCCAGCTTTTCGAGCTTTCTGTTGTAAAATCTTATAAAGTTGGTAATAGCCAACGCAAACAAGTGACCCAAGTCCCTCAAACATGCCATATCGCCTAGAGGCTAGAGTCGTCATTAATTAAATCCCTTTGTAAACTCATTAAACATTAAACATACGGCATCAAAAATTATTCTGCTTAGGCGAAACTATTATCCCCGATTTAAAAGAATTTTTTAATTATCGCCTAAGTAAGGCTCAAATCCTTACTGTTCCCTATTCCCTGTTCCCTATTCCCTATTCCCCAAGTACAGAAAAGCCAGTTATGATAGTATCTTGAAATAAGCTCAACTCTTATTTCATCAGGGGAATAGATAAATAATGCCAGATAGTCAGCGATGGGGTGAGGTATCCGCTTTAGTTTCAGGAACTTGCCCTGATTTTTCCGTCGTCCTCCCCCTCTATAATGAAGAAAAAAGTATTGCTGCTACACTGGAACACTTGCAGACAATTCTCAAATCTGTGTCGTGCAACTCGGAAATTATTGTAGTCGATGATGGTTCGACGGATCACACGGGTCAAATTTTACAACAGTATCCAACTATTCAAGTGATCCGCCATGGAATCAATCGAGGATATGGCGCAGCGCTAAAGACGGGAATTCGATATGCCAAATACTCGATTATCGCGATTACAGACGGCGATGGAACTTATCCAAATGAACGCCTTCCCGACTTAGTGAAACTGGCAATTCAAGCCGATATGGTAGTTGGGGCGCGGATTGGGGCTAATGTTCGCTATTCCCGAATTCGTAAGATTCCCAAGTGGTTTCTTGTCCACTTCGCCCAGTGGGTGACGAAGTATCGCATTCCTGATTTGAATAGTGGAATGCGGGTGTTTCGCAAAAATGTGGTGGAACGATTCTTGACTATTCTCCCGGATACTTTCAGTTTTACCACCACGATTACAATTGCCATGCTCACGAATAATTATATCGTCCATTACGAACCGATTGATTACTATCATCGAGTGGGCAAAAGTAAAATTAAGCCAATCCGTGATACCTTAGGATTTATTCAGTTAATTCTCCGCATGGGCGTCTATTTTGCACCAATGCGAATCTTTTTTCCTGTGGCTAGTTTATTCTTTGTCGGCTTTTTAATTTCCCTGTTTCAAGATGTCTTTATTCGGCAGGATTTAACTGAATCGACTCTGATTCTTTTTGTCGCAGCTACCCAAATCGGTATGTTTGCGCTTTTGGCAGATATGATTGACAAACGTAGTAATCGGATCTAATACTAAATTCGGGTCACTTACCAAGGACAAATGACAAATGACCGTTTACGTTAAACTGTGTTGACTTACTGACTACTCTTTTTATAAATTTTGATTTCTGGATTAATTTTATCGAAATTGGAGTAAACGTACATGCGATTGATATGTCGATAGCCTAATTCTTTATGATTGAGTAAATCCCATTGGGGGTCAGCTTTATACTGAAACACTAAATCGTAGCCAAGTTCTTCTGTTTCTAGTTTAGAGAAAAATTCATACCTAGGTGTACCAGCTTCAAAGCGACGACTATCGTAGGCACTCGTGCCAATAATATAATCTGGATTTTTCTGCTTGAGAGTTTCCAGAGTCGGGCGCTTGAGACTTTCAGAACTAAATTTTTCTAATCGGGGTAAATATTTAGCATCACCAGCTCCTACAATAAAATCGTTGGGTGTAACGGTTTTTGTCATCCATTGTTCAACCTGGTATCGCGAATCATGGGTCATCAATACATTAACGGATGTGACATAAAAAAAGGTATAAATAAATACAGCGATAAGGGATAAAGCTTTAACGCGAACTAGCTGGGCAGAGGGGTTGAGGAAATCCCCGATTAGCTTACCGCCAAAAAACGCCAAAATGAGACAGACGGGAAACAGATAACGCAGGGCGTTATACATGACAATGCTGACAAAAAATAAATAATACGAGACAATCGGAATCAGTAAACAGAGGAGATAATAGTGTTTTCGTTGCCAAACAGCCTTGAGCAAACCCAGCATACAAATTCCGTATAAAAGCCAGCCAAAAGACACTCTGATATGCCTAAAGCTTTGCCCAAACATGGTCAGGTGTCCCCCCAGGCTGCGCTCAAATCGAGGACTGATGGTAGCGCCCCCTGATGTAATATCATTGACATGAGCAAAGAAGCCATTTAAGTTAAATATAACGTTGTGGATAGCGAGAAATAGGGCAAGTCCTACGCCTAAGGAAATAACAATTTTTCGGTCTTTCAGCGCTGTCTTCAGGGTGACGGATGAATCACGTTGTTGCAAATACCGATAGTGCTGCCATACAATAAAGCCAGAGGTTAGGATATAGAAGGCATAAGCTTGGTCTTTCGTGGCAACCGCGATCGCGGCTGTCGCTGCAAATAATAGATAATCCCTAGTTTGTTGCTCTTTTAAGATGCGGATATAAAAGAATAACGATAACATGAACCAGAATAAATAGGGAATATCAAGGTTAATGGTTTTAGCATAATAAATAAAGGGCAAATTCAAGCTGGCGATGACGGTAGCAAAGAATGCTGATTGTTGATCATAGAGTTCTTGTCCAATTTTATATACAATCCCTAAAATACCGGCTGCCATAATCAAACTGAGGACTCTGCCGATATAAAATAAAAGGGTATAGGTGGGTAAAGTGTAGACATTTACCACACCCAATTGATGTAAAAACAAGACAGGGGAATAGAAAAGCGTAAGCAGGTAAAAATGAAACGGTGGATACTTATAATGCCATCCATTAGCAAATCCCTGTTCAACGGCTTCCAACACTCGTATCGGCGTAAGTTCGTCCGCCGCCCACCCGTTAAAACTGGGTAATCCCCAGTTTATTCCCCAAAGGTTAATCAATAGACTAAAAAGAACTAAGCTGCAAAAGGCTCTGTTTATAAACGTTGTTGATGTTACAGCAGTCTTCAATTGATTCTCCTCTAATCTGTGTCCAATATTACGGCAAATCAAACTAACAATTTAGCACGGTAACTACGGAAGATTCAGACATTTTGCGTCTAATACTATAAATCGTTGGGTTTGAAAGATAGAGCATTTTGAAATTAAGGGGGGAATGGCTAAGGGTGTTCCTTGTTCTATTCTGAGGCTGGCTTCTGTGGCGATAGGTTGAAATTGTTGTATCCATTTGCTGTGGGTGATGTAGTCGAGGGTGAAGGCGGATTGGTCGATGAGCCAAAAGTCTATATTATAGTGTTGAATGAATGTTTTGATCTCGTTGGCGTCAGGGCTGTATTGAGCGCGAATTAAGTCAATGGCGCGTTGGCGCAAGGGGAGGTAATAGCCGAGATGATAGGGGATGGCGTATTCCCAACTGACTAAAATTGAACGGTGGGTAAAGGTGGGGAGGTTATCGGCTTCTCTGGATAGGGAGGCGATGTGGCTATCTTTGGGTTGATGGGTGAAAAATTGGTAGAGTTCAGGTGCGGTTCCGATTTCGTAGGCGGTTTTGGGGAAGTCTGTGACGAGGAGGGGATAAAATATAAGAATTCCGGCGAGAATTGTGGCGAAGCCGATGGCGAGGTATTTTGTTTTCTGGAAGAGTCCATGACCTAAAATGGTTAGGGCAATTCCTGTGGCGATGGGGAGTAGGAGTCGTAAGGTGTGTTCAGTGTAACGACTGGGTAAATGGAGGTGGAAGAGGAGTAAATGGGCGGTAAAAAATAGAGTCAAGGAGGTGATGAGAATTTGGGGGAGGAGGATGATTGAGGGGTGAATCTGTCGGGTTAGGGGGAAGTGTTGGGGAATTTTTCCTAAAAAGGGTAAGAAGAGGGCGGCGTATAGTAAGATAGGAAGGGATTGGCGTCGAGGGAGAAGACCACTGCGATCGCCATTTAACCAGAAATCCCAGAAATTATCGGTAAAAAAGCTGGCTCGCCCCCCCGCCCAGAATTCTGGCATTTGCTTGGCTTGAGTAGCGGTAATAATTGGCTCAAACTCAGATGTGGTGATGGCGTAGGGTAACATCACCAAAAATGCCACGACTAAACCCGCCGCGCAGAAATAATAATCCTTCCTTTCCGGCGACAGTTGTAATTTTCCCTTTTGCCATTTCCCCAACTGGAGAATTAATACTCCACTGGAGATGAGGACACTTTGGGGATAGAACCATCCTTGCAGCGCGATCGCACCTAAACTGGGAATTAGCGATCGCCTGATTAGATAATACCAGAATCCCAGGAGTAATGGATAAACAAATGCTCTGGGTGTGGCGGAAACTAAATCATCCCGCATCCACAGGGTTTGATTGACGAGGAGGGAGCTGATAAATCCGGCGATGGGGATGGGGAGGAGTTGTCGGGTGAGCGCAAAGGCGTAAATTGTGGTGATTAGGGTGAGGAGTAGGGGGAGGAGTTTACTCAGGGTTAGGGGTTCGATTCCTAGGTTGGCGATGAGTTGGTAGAGGGTTGTGTAGCCGACAGGAGCGACGGTTTGGAAATAATCGGCAATGGTATCATTGGGGAATAATTGGGGATCTATATATCGCTGCATCCAAAAGACGTGTTGTCTGGCGTCATCTTGGACAATATAAGGGGAATTGAAGGCTTTTTGTAGGGCTAAAAGGCTATAACTGGTGGCAATGATCAGGTTGAGGGATAACCAGAAAATTACCTGGGGTTGGGATTGATGGGTGATGAGGGAGAGTTGGGGTTTTGGGGGGGGATTTTTGGGCATAGAGAGACGGGTTTTTGAATGGTTGGTAGAGGGGAAGAGGAGATTTTTTTCAACGCAGAGGTTCGCAGAGGGAAAGCGCAGAGGTTCGCAGAGGGAAAGCGCAGAGGTAGTATTGGGAGAAGGGGTTTATTGGGGGTTCAAGGAAGGTAA
>CAKZMA010000623.1 GCA_937127375.1 uncultured Coleofasciculus sp.
GGAACTTTAACGGTGAAACTGCACTGGCTACTTCCCAGTTTTCTCGGCTTTTTTTTGTTCTCCTTTCCAGCGCAAGCGGCGAGATTGCTCTCCTGGCGCTTTGATGTGAATCAAAATCAACTCGTCTTTACCACTGATGAAGGGGTACAACCCAGAGGGCAATTTCTTGCCAATCCCAACCGCCTGGTGATTGATTTAGCCGGTATCCCCCTGGAGAATGCCAAATTAGAACAATTAGTCGGTGGTGCAGTGCGGGTGGTGCGTGTCAGTCAATTGAACCCCCAAACCACGCGCTTGGTGATTGAGTTTAATCCGGGTTATACGATTAATCCCCAACAGGTTCTAGTTAAGGGATTCTCCCCTCGCATGTGGACAGTGCAGTTACCACCACCGCAACGAGTTGTCCAATTAACCACACCCACCCCCCTACCGCCACAAAATTCTGTCATACCGCCTATCACCAGCAATCCTCCTTTCCATAATTCCCAAGTTCCCAACCGCCGTATTGTGGTTATGGTTGATCCCGGACATGGGGGAAAAGATCCCGGTGCGATTGGATTAAATGGATTGCGGGAAAAGGATGTAATTTTGCCCATTTCTCAACAAGTTGCCGCCATTTTACAGCAACAAGGGATTCAAGTCATTCTCACTCGAACCAGCGATTATTTTGTAGACTTAGCACCCCGCGTGGATATGGCAAAACAAGCCCAGGCGGACTTATTTGTGAGTATCCATGCGAATGCTGTTGGTCGTCGTCCTGATGTGAATGGATTGGAAACCTATTATTACTCGAATGGTCAGGGTCTGGCTCAAACCATACATGATAGTATTTTACAGAGAATTCAGATTCGCGATCGCGGCGTGAAACAAGCCCGATTTTACGTCCTGCGTAATAACCCCATACCTGCCGTCCTCGTGGAAGTTGGATTTGTTACCGGACAAGAGGATAACCCTAGACTAGCAACACCCGAACACCAGAGCCAAATGGCAAGCGCGATCGCACAAGGTATCTTACAATATATTCGGCAGAATCCATAAATAAATCGTAGGGGCGGGTTTAGCCGCTTAATTTTGCTATTGACCGATAACCTTTCAACAAAACCCGCCCTCCCTAACCTAGTGCCATCTGCCTTTTGCTTGCTGCTAAGGTAACCAAAAATCAGGTAATACTGTTTTCCCCCAATCCCGTACCGTTTTATTAATCATCCGCCCCAGTTGAATATGAGGTTCATCAGGTTCAACCGGAATAATCGTTGCCTTATTTCCATACCCAAAACGGTCAATTACCAAATTTGCCGCCTCTAAACCCGTTATGTATGCCTTCTCCTGTGACCAAGAACCGTGATTCGTCACAATCCAATCCCCACTCATAAACACATTATCAATCGGAGTAGTCGCTGGCAGCAAATACTGATAACTTCCCGGTGCAAAATGCGTTACCCCTTGCGGTACACGAATCACACTGCTATCAATAACCTTGGCATCCCGGAACTCTGGCACACAAGTGGCTAAATCTCGATGAACCTTTGCCACAATTTGCTCATCACTCATGGGCAATAACTGATTCCCATGATAAAAATCTGCTTCAATGACACTTCCCGGTTGATATGCATATTCATCATGCAACGCATTCAAATCAAAAAATGTCCATCCCGTCGTCGGATCAAAGCCAAAACAAGCATTAGAGGGATTCCGCAGAATAACTTTCCGGTCAAACCATAACCGGGTTGCCAGGACATCAATTGCGCCTAAGTTTCTCAAATTTCGGAATTCCGAATAGGGTTGCAAACTACTACTCGCACTGACAATTTTTTTCATGCCATTGACACTAACGGCAAAAATAACCGCATCGGCTTCAAAGACATCCTCGCCACAGACAACCGCTTTAGCCTTACCCCTATCGTCCAAGAGAATATCATTCACCCGCTTATTCGTCAGCACTCGTCCCCCGGCTTTCTCAATCCGCTCCACCCAGGGTTTAAAAATCATCTCTGCCACCGTTCCCCGACACCAGACAACATCAAAATTAGGTTGGTGAGCCAAAATGAAGTAATAGAGCATTCCCAGGGCGGCGGCGGCTGAACATTGCTCACCGGGCGCAAATAACCCCACCAATAGCATCGGTTCAAAGGAATCTCGATACAATCGGGCAGAGACACCAAACTGTTTAAAGAGTTCGCGGGCGGTTACCTGATCATAACGTCGCCATGCTTGATCAGAATTATCAAAATCAATCAGAGCATACAGGAGAGGTAAAGCAGAAAGCCTGTCAATCAGAGGTAGGCGTCTAAACTTGGGATAGAGAAACGTTCCCAATGGGGTAGGAAGCGGGAACTCATTCTGAAACAGAGGCGATTCTACTTCTAACCCAGCAGGAGAATATTGGGAGGAATGGGTAAAAGGTGTGAAGGGTTGGAGCCCCAATTCGTTAACCAGGCGAAAGATATTGCGATAGGGATACCAGAACCCATGAATACCCCCCTCGACTGAACGCCCCCCAGAGGTTTTCCATCCAGCTACTAATCCACCGGGATAGGGGGCGGCTTCTAGAAGAGTAACATTGTAGCCTTGTTGAGCAAGATGATGAGTCGCTCCTAAACCTGCCCATCCTGCACCAACGACGACTATCCGCTTTTGTGCTGACGTTTCTGACATCCTTGATCCCATAACTCTCTCTTTACTTAGGATGCCATGATTAGTTGGGCTTGCGTCAGCCCAACTCTGCCCAAATAATCAAGCAGGCAAGATGCCCACTCTTATTCAGGTTGGAAAAAGCTAGTTCAAGCTTTCTCACTTCCCAACTACCTAAACTCTCGAACAGTTTTCCAGATATGAAATTGGGAAGGTAAGGGGCCAAAAAACGGTGGCAATGATAAAGACTATCCGACACCGAGTTTTTTGCTCCGACGATAAATTCGTCTCTTTTTGGAATGCATTTAACCAGTTGATGCAAAATAATCCAGCGATTAACAAATAAATTGTAAGAAGTCCTAGTATCATCATCCTATTGAGTAGAGAGGTTTACTGCATTTATTCCAAGTGATAATGGAACAAATTAGTTTTTTGACTCCAGCAGTTTACCAAACGACTCCTGATAATAGGCAAGTGAGTACTGAACCTATATCATATTGCCCTAGTGATTACATGAGTAAGCATACACACCAGTTCTTTTTCCCAAAGAAGAGTGGAATGTGCATCTATCTAAAGGAAGAGTTTTCAGGAAAGTCAAAAAGGAAAGCTGCTT
>CAKZMA010000624.1 GCA_937127375.1 uncultured Coleofasciculus sp.
GATTTTGCAGATAGGGCGGCTGCTCGATGGCGTCAAACTTAGAGCGGTACAGCGCGATGTACGCCATCCTGAGGCAGAACCAAAAAAGTGACTCCTAATCCTTACCAGGAGCGGGTTAGACCCTCTGCCACCTTCCGGTAGTTTATATAAAAAGAATAGGTGAAGGTGGCAGAATAGACCAGACCGCCAGACGCAGAAAACCCCACTTAATAGTGGGGCAAAACAGAGGTATTAAATCCCTTCCATTTTAGAACGGGATGTCTTCATCAATTTCAGTAGAGGTGATTGATGTGGAAATAGGCATTTTCTTAGTCGCTGCGGGTTCAGTCGAGGAAACGACTGTTTCTACTACAGTGTTATTCTTTTTGTGGGTTACAGCTATCAAATCTGGTAATGTACCGCTTGCCTTTAATCCTTTTTGGCGCATTGCCCGCAGATTTTGAGCATAGGGGGATTTGGCACGGACGCGATCTTCCTCTGCCTCTAGCGCCAATTTACACTTTAGGTAAACAATTTCAAGCATCTCCACATTACCCTCCCCTTTTTCTACTCGTTGATATCGGGAGATCTCTAGCGCAATCGATTCATAGTCTCCAAGGTTGATGGTAAGCTTGACGGTTGCCCCTACCGTCATTTCGCGATCGCTCAAATCTAAATTGTTTGGCGGTAACTCTTCCTCCTCTTGTATTGTTGTTCCGCGTTGGCGATCTTTCTCAAGCTTAAGCGCGTACGGTGCGCCAGCTCGTATATGTTGGACAACTTTATCTAGGGCTTTTTTGGTTTGGCGATAAAGCCCATCAGCAACTTTTTCTTGATCCTCGCTGGATGCAATGCGACAGCTTTGAAAGAGTTCAACAGTACAATTCTCAAAATGCCCCAAATTAACGACTTGCTTAACTTTGGCTTGCGCTGAAGCATCAAAATCTGAATATGGGCTAATAGGCATCTTTAGTCTGGTTGGGTAACGACACTACCTATTGTATACGGTTTTTTGTGTTTTGTTGTATACGGTTTTTGTGTTTTGACATCAGGATGAAAAAATATTTTTACCCCCTTGTTATTTCTGTAAAAATCGTATACGATGAAAATGTCACTCAAAAAGCACATCATAAAATGAACACAGCAAACGCTACAGCCATTACAACTACGCGGATTCAGGGGGCAGCTCTTGAATATAACAATGATTGCCAGGACGTATCAGTCTGGCAATGGTACGGATACGGATGGAATTGTTTAAACGAAAAAGTACCTTTTTGGCGTTGTCAGTTTATAAAGCCGAATCAAGCCATTTTTCTTTTCCCAGTCGGAATCAACCCCAATACCTTAGAGGACAGGCTTTGTGCAACAGATCCGATTGAACCCACTCCTAAGCCTACTACGCGCCTAGAGTATTACGGGGACATAGAAGATCCACGAGCGGCGGTGGTTTATAGCTTCAAACCGCAATATCTTCAACCCAAGCGTTACCGCGTCAAGCACTTTGGTGATAACGTGTATGGATGCAGTTGTCCAGCCGGAATTCACGGCAAAAAGTGCAAGCATGTTGAGAGCTTCCGAGAAATAATTAAAGCGGAAAAAGGAAAGGTCTTAGGGTTGAAACGAGAACCCGTAGAAATCTATTTAATAAAAGACGGGTTCCCTTTTTGCAGCTTTCAAATTTACTACGGCATCGGGTTGGATTCGCATTATCTTGGGCGAATTAGTTGCAAGTCCAAGTCAAAAGCTCAACATGTTGCTGAACGTGTTGCTGATGAGTTTTATCGTCGCCGCCTGCTTCTAATCTAAAAAATAAGAGGTATAGACTGGATCTACACCTCTACCTAAAAGTTGTCCTGTCTTAACCATCATCATTCTAACATTACAAGGTCACAATCATGTCCACATCTAACGGCAAAAATAGCACTGTGTTTGAATCTGAGATTAAGCAATTAAAGCAAATAGAGGGCGATTTAATTAATCGCCTAAGCCGGGTACAATCCCAGATCAAGGTCTATCTTGAGTACGGAAACCGAATCGGGACATTAATTGAGAATTGCAAGAGTTTAATTGAAGAAGATAACCGAATTACGGCTGTCTTGCAGGATGCCTTGATAAATCAGTTGCCGGAGTTACGACTAGCGGCTAAAGAAGCATATAAACCATCAGAGGAATTACCTTCTGAGTTACCACCTGCACCAATTCCAGCTTCTGAGTTGCCACCTGTACCAATTCCAGCGCCAGCGCCGCCCATCTCTGATGTAATAAAGCCTTCGGTCGATCTCGAACCGGGAACCATCTGCCAGATTATTTCTGAGCCTATCAATCCCCCAACACAACAGCACAATAAAGTAGGTCACATCGGGACAATAACTGGAAAGAGTCAATCTTTCCATCAGACGCCATATATTCTTCGCTTCCAAAGCGATGAGGCGAACCCATCGACGGGGTATTACTCTAAAGACAATCTCAAGGTCATCTCAACTAAACCAGAGTCAATCAAACCGGAGCCGGAGCCAGAGGTAGAAGTAGAGCCAAAGGTAGACACCGAGGCACTATTAGATGTGGACGGCAATCTGATAAATCTCAAAGGGGAATCAATCAGCTTTGATGACATCTCCCTCACCTCTCTGACGGTTCCATTTCAGACGAAAACCAAAGTTAGTGGCGCATCTAGCTGGGCAGAGTTCCTGCTTAGCAACCATGACATTAGCACTGAGATCCGATCAATCAAGGATGCCCCAATTGAATATCCCTATGACTCTAAAATCCGGTACGTTCTGATAATTAGCGCTAAGGGTAACATACCGGAAGCTGTGATTAATTACGATTATCGGATGCTTCCTGTTACCTTTACCGAGGAAACTAAAACCGAATCTGACAATTTTGAGATAGGTGATCGGATTAAGGTAATTCAAACCGCCGGAGGATTAGAAAACAAGGAGGGGACAGTTATTGGAATAGAACCTTCTGATGAAGACAACAATACTTTGATTAACGTCGATCTTGAGTTCAACACTGGCAACAGAGTTATTCCCGTTGTAACTACCTTTGAATCCCACGAAATCGTAAAAATTGACGATTTTTAACCTGACCGATTGAGTTTTCTAGTCTAGCCAACCAACCAACCATTTAGCACAAGTAATCACCATGGACTCTCAAATGTTACAAGCGTTAATCAACGCTTTGACCGAAAATAACAACTTGAAAAAGGAGCATAACCAACTACTACAACGGCTGGTAGATCATCAAACCCAAGCTAAGTCTAAAACGGGTTTCGACGTAGACAAGGAAGAGTTTACGTTAGTGTCACCCCAACGATGTGGTGACAACAACAACAACGTTCTAACTGTAAATGGACAAATTAGTGGGTACAAGTCCGTGACAGGGTATTTCAAGGGGGTTTCTGCCGATGCTTCAGTTTACAAAGATACTATATTAGGGCAAGGAAGGTATGAGATGCTGTTCATTGACCTTGAGGTAACGGGAAACAATGCAATTCCTATCAAGTTAAAAGTAGGGCGGTCAAATCGTCCAGCCAACCACACAAAAGTAATGCTCCTAGCGTTGCTTGACGGCATTGAGCCAGGTCAATTATTGCGGTTTGAATTTGAGCCAGCGGATCGTCGAAGTCTAGTAGTGCTGTGTAATATTTATTGTGACGGCGAACAACTCTACTCAAAATTCCCTGACAAGCATCTGCCAGAAAATGAAGACAAAGAAAAAGCTGAAATTTGGTCATCAATATGGGATGAAGTAATTCGCAAGTATGGCGTTACGGTTAACGAAAAAATAAGCAAAGAAAACCAGGAAACTTACGGCAATCCGCAGCCAACACAACCTCAAGTTACAGAACCTCAAGTTACACAACCTCAACCGGGACAATCTGTTAGCGATGAGGATGCACTTAAAGGATCTATTGTCAAAAAAGTGCGAACAAAAACAGGAGGAACTATTCCAAGGGTGAAAGAATTGCTGAATGAAATAAAGCCGTCTGACGATGGATCTCAATCCAAATTAATTAGCCTAAATATGCCAGAAGTTGAAACTCTAGCCGTCCGACTGTTATGGGATTGGTATTATGCCAACGCGCTAGGGGCGAAACAGGATCAAAATCGTGCATACAACGAACTGCTTAAGAAGATAGCTTATTACAAGACATATCTACATGGGCAACCTCTTGATGAGATATGGGGCGCAATGCCAGATTATTTATTAGAGCAAACGATACAAGACGAGAAACTCGCCGCAGACAAAACACGCTAATCTAGCCATTTCAACTCCCTTAGCCGAAATTAGTTAGGGGAGTTGACATTTTTTTGCATTGCAGGCTATGCTTGCAAGTATAGGGAAAAACAAAACACCATGCTAGAAGAAAACCAGATAGACCGTTACACCAAAAACTATAGAGCGTATTTAGAGGCGGGATTACCCCCATTTGGGAGCCTTGAATACTTGATCGATCAAGTTCAACAAAATCTTGACGAGCAAGCCCTACTCATTTTACAGTCAGCCGTCCAGACGCGGTTATCGCAAGTCTCCCAAAAGCCCAACAACGTGATCGAGTTCCCTGGTAAGCCGAGTGATAAGGAAATAGATTATCAAGAGTTGCTGGGGATACCACATCCCCTGTCAGACCACCAAAAAGGTATTTTAGACTGGGTACTGTTTGGGCAAGGTAACGCTGCGGTTAACGCCGTCGCAGGTAGTGGAAAAAGCACAACTCTGGTTTATGCTGCCATCGCTCTAGCCAAACTTGAGGAGTTGCAGCCGGACGATGTCCGGTTGGTTGTGTTTGGGCGCGAAAACAGCAAGGATCTTCGCGGCAAATTAACGGCTGCTTTAGGACAACGATGGGACGGCTGTACTAAAACTATACACTCGATGGGTTTTGCAGCGCTTAAACAAGAATTAGGTAAATTTGCTAAGAGGGGGTATAAATATCCACCAGCCGGAATGGGGCGCATAGACAATGACAAGTATCGCAAAATTTGTAGAGCGATTGGGTATGCCGATGATCGCGATCGCAATCATCCAGGATCAATGGTTACTAGCTCGCTAGTAGACAAACCCTCGACATTCCTTAAATTGGTAGATTTTTGTCGCTTCCAATTGATCGATTTTTCCAAAGCTGATGCCAACAATAAGCTGCGACAGATGATCCACCACTTTGGAGATCAATTTGACAATGTGGCTACCAGCAACGGTGAGCTTGCCGCTTTAGGGCAAGCACTTGCCCTAGTACTAGAGCGCGGCAAACAGCAAGCGACACAAGATAAAATAATTGATTTTGCAGATCAAATTTGGCTCCCAGTTGTTTGGCGGTTGAATGAGCGCCCTTGGTGGAAAAAAGATTTCCAATTTAAGTTCCTGTTTGTTGACGAATGCCAAGATTTTAATAGCTGTCAACGCGAACTCAGCTTAATGATGACTGGAAACCATGGGCGATTATTGTACGTAGGGGATCGGAATCAATCCATTATGGGATTTGCTGGTGCTGACTGTGAAAGCTTTCAGCTAATCGCAGCGGAGGCTAACTGCACAGAATTACCTCTTTCTGTCTGTTACCGATGCCCTCAGAGTCACATTAAACTACTTCAGTCAGAGTTTCCAGACATCCCAATTCAGGCATTTGACAAAAACCCAGATGGCGAAATGGCTTGTATCAAGGAAGGTGATTTGTGGAATACTGTTATCCCACACCACCTCCAAGAGGGCGACTTAGTTTTATGCCGTAAAACCGCGCCCTTGGTCAGCCTGTGCATCAAACTGATTAGTAACGGAGTTGCCGCAACAGTCAAAGGACGGGACATTGGCAAAACCTTGATCGGCGAGCTTGAGACAGTAGCCAAAATAATGGCAAAAGCCAAAAGTCGCGGCAATGGCTTAGATCACACTATCACGTTCCTAGATTTTCCTGAGTACCTAAATCAGTATCGGGAAAGCAAGACTCGAAACTATCAAAGCTTTGACAATGCAGAGCAGCTTACAGAAGCCCTAAACGATAAAATAGACGCCTTACACGTTCTATTTGATCGCTACCCGCTTGAGGGCGATATAGACGCCGGAGTTAAGGCTTTGACTGAGGTGATCGAGTCTTTGTTTGGTGACAGTGCAAGCCCCATCACTTTGTCCACCTCTCACCGCGCCAAAGGACTAGAGGCGGATCGCGTGTTTATTATTCAACCGTCTAGCTTGCCCTTAACTTGGAAAAACCAGCAGCCATGGCAAGCAGAACAAGAGGATAACCTGTTGTACGTTACTTTATCTCGCAGCAAAAAGTGCCTTTTTGTGGTGATAGAACCCGACAAGGTGCTACCCGATTGGGCAAGTCAGATTAAATTGGCATCAGCTAGCTAAATCAGCTAAAATTACACTAGCTGAGAACTAATCATTCTACCAGCGTTGACTGTGTTTTTTAGCCGTCCACACTTCATTGGGCGGCAATTTTTTATCTTTTTCATTTAAGACTGATTAGCCAAATATATAGGCGTTCAATTACCTTTTGATCGGCTTCAATCAGGCTGATGGCTACAGCATCTGATGCGGCTTGAATAGCAATCATTCCCATTTAGTCCTAAAAGGTGATTTTAGTCGCGGCTAAAATCACCTTTTACCAAAAAAAACTCTGCCGTTGCCTTGATTTTGCTAGATTCCACCGGATCGGAATGAGGATTATCTGATAACGCCATCCCTAGTACAGCGCGGCTAATCGCTGCACACCAGTTTTGTTTGTTTTTTTTGGGAGCTTTATATCGCAGCGTCTTATACGGCAAGTAAGACAGTCTGCTGGCTATTTTTAAGTGATAGTCCGTTAACTTTATCGAGCGCCTGGTCGTGTTTGCGTTTGCGTTTGACTTAATATTGACTGTAAGCGCAGCCGTCAGGTTGTCAGCAGACCATGCCAACGCCCGCCGTATACCTAGCGAAGCGTTGCCATTGCCAATCATTTTGGCAATTTTCCAAACCAAGGGGGACACGGAAAACGTCCGAACGATCTGTTTTGTTCCGGGTTCCGTGTCTGTTAGTCTAGGTTTAGTTTTGGTACGTTTGCCAGCCCTTCTTTTTTTGCTAGTAGTAATGTCTAAATCTCCTATTGTATCGTCTTTAGTTATCAACAACGTAGAACTGATCGAAGTATTGGGACAGGACATAATAAGTGTAACCTTTGTTGATGTAATGTATGGCAGTCCATCTCAGATAAAAATATCCTTTGATGACACGGGAACGGCGTCAGATCTGATCAAGCAGAACACGCTTGTCAGTATTAAATTCAAGTATCGGAATGAGTCTGAGGAAATAAACACCAGTACTCATACCATTGATACAATTGAGAGGCAAGAAATCCCATCAATTGTAACTTTTGGAGGGATAGGATACCACTGGCTCAGTGGGCTATCTTCAACCGAGCCAATCTGGAGACGTGACACCAAATTAAATCAGCTTGTAAACGAAATTGTCAATACCTACGGGTTGCAATTTTCTGGAAATCCCTCTAGTGATGTCACAGTGGGAACCCGTAGCGATCCTTCTGACCCCTATGTTGAAATCCGCTTTAACCGCCCCATAAACGCATTGTATACGCTAGGACAGCAATTTGGCTATAGTTGCCAAATCTGGGGGTCGTACCTACGATTTTGGAGTTTTGCAGAATTGAATCAGTTGCCAACACAGGGTTTTTTGACCTTAAGTGACATAGGGAACGTAATTCAGTCTGTATCGTCCTCTTTCAAGCGCTATAGCCAAGTCCATGTCAAATATGGGGGGACTGTGGACAATCCGCTTTGGGCGGCGTCAGGCAACCCAGACGGCGGGGTAGAGTACCTTGATCGTGAAGGGTTTTATCGGGACAACGCATCGGCTACCTTTCGTAGTGTAGGGGAAAGATACAGGCTCAACAATGATGCCGACACGCTCAAATTGATGACGACAGGCGCACCGTGGCAATATGCCGAGAGAAATATAACCGTAACCGGATTTTTATACACTTCCCAAAACAATGGTAAATATCGCATCTACAAGGCAATTCACATGCTGAGCGGTAACGGATGGGATTGTGAGTTAGAGCTGCAAAAGATCGAATAGACAAAATCCTGGACAACTTACACGAGTGTCCAGGATTTAAACAAAAAGGAAAAAATTAAATGTTCTTAACCAATGGTAGCACATACTTGCCGATTGTCAATCAAACCACCGATCAGGCGGGGGGATGAACAACCACAAAAAGTTGAAATGAACAAAAGCCCATTCTAGGACATCCTGACAGGGAAAGAGGATCAAACTCTCTCCCTTTTTGACATCAAAATAACTTTGCTACAGGAAATTCCTTATCAAGCCATCGTTCTGAAATACAACCTGAAGTATGATTTAGTTTGTTTATTACCAATACATTTCCGGTTTGTTCGAGTTCGATTAATTTGGTTTCCACTTGTTGCAGAAGCGATTCCTCTGTCTGAGGATCAAGTAAGTGATTTTTGGAACCCTCCAATAGCTCATTAATCACTTGATAAGCTATTGGATCAATGTGCATCTGGGTAGATACTTCTAATCCAGATAGCTTTTTGTCATCACCAATCACTACCGTTAAATGTTGTCTAAATTTACTCATCGCTTTACCTTAACTTGTATTTGGAACGGTCGCCCCCTTGCTCTTTTTTGAAACGCTACTTAAGGAAATCGTTACTATCTGATACTTTCTTGTGCGCCGTTTCCCACATCTGCTGTGATTGGTCTGGAGTAATCGATCCATGACCAATCACATGGTAGCACATACTTGCCGATCGTTAATCAAACCACCGATCAGGCGGGGGGATGAACAACCACAAAAAGTTGAAATGAACAAAAGCCCACAGTAGCAATAAAGCCACACCTGTCACTATTCCCACAAAATATATCAAGTTAATCATGCTGTTTGTACCTCAATTCTAATTGTGCTTGATTAAGCGCTTCATCAAACAATTCTCGCATTTTTTGACGCTTGCCGTAGTGTTGGCAAAGTTGCAAATAAGCTTTACCAACTTCGTGCAATTTCGCATTCGCCCTCACTCCAAATATTTCTCGCCATGGTAACGGTTCAGGAAGCCGTCCGAATTCACGCTTAATCCAATGGCGTACTGTTGAGGCTGTAATATTTGGAATAGTTTCTTGCAGGTAAGACTCATAGTCCTTTATTAATGCATTAGATTGATATTTGTAGATGCATCCTGTTAGCCACTCATCCCGAATGTACACACCTTTAAGGTTGTTTGTTTTGTACGCAATTACCAGGGGAACTGGGTTTTTGCGTTCCTCATAAGCCTCTTTAAGTTCTCCTCTGAGCTTAGCAACAAGCCCTCTTACTGTAGGATCGATATATTCTCCAAAGTCAGGAACTTCTGATATTTCTGATATTTCTGATTGCTTCTCTTTATTAGAGAATACGTGACCACATTTGCATACCCTGGTAAAAATGTTGTTCATTTTTCCACAGCCAGGACATTTTTTTTCGCTTGCGAATGGCTCCTTAATTTCTTGAATCGACTTAGGGCATAAAACGATTGGAAATTGTCCACCTAACCGAAAATCTACAATTCCTAAATCCTTTGCTAGTCGTTTACTTGTTTCGCCAAATGATCCCGTAAAATCCAAAATCCAAGTATCTTTTTTGTTGGGGTTGCGACGAGTACACAGACGTGTTCCCCTTCCCGCCATTTGAATTAGCTGTGCAGGCGAACGAACAGGGCGGCAAAAGCCCACACACTCAGCAAAAGGAGTATCCATTCCTTCTGCAAAAACGAATGGGTTAGTAATAATCCTAAGTTCTCCTTTGCCCAGTTCCTCTAACAATCGATCACGGGTTTTGTGATCGTGTTTTCCCGTAATGGCGGCGGCGGGTACGCCATTTTCGGTAAATATTTCGGCTAACCTGATGCTGCGCTCAATTGACGAACAAAAAAAGATGCCGCGTCGATCTGGACAAGTCTCTAAATAAGTTTTTACACAAATCTTAAAAAACCTATCGTCGCAAACTTTATCGATTGACTTGGTGCTAAAATCGTCATCTTTGGTAATTTTTAGTTGTGCGTAGTCAATCAAACCTGACCACCCAAACAGCCGATCGTGGGCTAAATGACCCTGCTGCTGTAGATACTCAATAGGTGGCGTTCTAACTACTGAACGAAATAGCCAGCAGAAACCCTCTTTGTGGTAATCATTTCGTATTGGTGTGGCTGTTAGCCCCAATACTTTTACGGTAGGTGTCAGCGCCCACACAGGGTCTAGGTAATGGTTTAGGATAACTTTAGTTTGTTTGTGGTAACTGACGGTGTGGCATTCATCTAGAATGATCAGTTCAACCCCATCGGAAAGCCGCTTATTTTGGTACTCTTGAACTGTACCGACATAAACCTGAAAACAGTCGATCTGTTTTGGCTTGTACTTTCCAGCCAAAATATTAAAGTCCCGGCGTAGGCACACGATCGCTTGCTTGATCGGCTCTACCTTGTGACACAGAAATAGGATTTTTCCGCCACGCTCTAATATCCCTGATTCTTTGATAATGAGTCCCGCCATGTTGGTTTTACCTGCACCGCAGGAGGCAACTAACATGGTTGAAAACTGACCACCGGAATTACCCCATAAGACTTGCTTAACATCGTTTACAGCTTTGCGCTGATAGTCTCTGGGCTTAAAATCAGTGCTAAGCGTAGCCAAAGGCTGAGTTAGTGTTATCATGATAGTAATCAAACGTAGAAGTAACTATGGGCTGGAGGTAGTTAGCGATTGCCTTCAGCCATGTTTTTGGCTCGTACTCATCAGGCAAATTAAACCTAAAGAGTTTAGCTGCATTACTAATTGAAGAGTGCAACTTGCTGATATTAGCTTTGATCTCATCCAAGACTAAGCCAACCTCAGATCCAGACTCACAGTAGGTTAATGCCACCGCAATTTCGTCAGTAGCCGCATCCGCTGATATCCATTCTAAGTTAGGAACAAGTATTGATGAATAATCGATCTTTTCAACTTCACCAGACAAGATTGATTCCCACTTTGTTCTGAGGCATTCTAAAACCAACAGACGGCGGCGATCGTTCATTGTAATCCCATGAGGTCGATAATAACGCTGGTTTCCTTCGCGGCGGGATTGGCTGAATTTTAGCCCGAACATTCGGGCTAAGCGATTCACAAATTTCATAGGTGAGTCATTCCCCTTACTCTTGCCTACAGCTTTGCGTTTAGCTGAAACTTTCTTGATGAACTGTTTTACTTCTGCCGAATCGTTACTAAGCTCTTGATCCGATTCGATTAAATTCAATAATCCACATTCCCGTAAAGTGTCAATCATCATAGTATCGTCTTTCCAGTCCGCTAACACCCCAGGAGTATACTGGGCAAATTGTGCAATTTTTTGTCTAGCCAACCGACTAGATAAGTGCGGGTGTTTCAGCCGTAGCCACCGCTCCTGTTGCCTGATGAATTCCGGCTCATCAGATCTCAAAAACTTAATCAGTTCTGGTGTCCAGCGATGCTCAATTCCCGGTAAGCGCTTCCTTAGAAAATAGTTTATTTCGACGGCGCGATCATCCCATGTTAAGTTCCAGGATTTATCAGGTAACTCCTGGACTTGTTCAGCGCGGTGAATGTCGATCGCTTCCTGAAAGCGGATCTCTTCAGACGATTCTTTGACCCGCTCATTCATGCCGTCATCAGCGCGATCAGCCACAATTGTAACAGGAAATCCTTGTGATTCTAGGACTTCTTTAACACATTGGCGTAAGTTATGCCCCTCGTAAGACCGCAGCGAATTCATCGCCCATAGCATCTTGTCTGATGGGGTTTTGACAATCTGCTTGACAGACAATTGAATCATTTCCGGTATTCCTAAAGCTTCATCCCCTGAGAATGCGGTTGTAGTATTGATTCCGTGCATGATTTCACGGATCTTATCTTGCAATAACTTTTCAGCCGACTCTGGGAATTCCCCAATCAGATTTCCTGGTAATAGCTTGGGACTGCAATAGATGTAGCGAGGTACTCCTGGATCGCGTACCCGCCCAATCATCTGTACAATGGCATCGACGGACAGAACCCCGTCAAACAGTCCGTAGAATGATCGGAAATAGTTGTTAATGTTGATGTCAATCCCTGATTCCGCGCTACTTGTGTAGATAACCCAGTTAATAGTATTGGCGGCAAGATAAGCAGAGGCATCGTTCAAGAATTCCTCAGCATCACCTTTTTCCGCTACGGTTTTTGAGTCAATCCTTACCCCTCTAAGGTCGGGGAATGTTTTACTCAACAACTTATCTAGGGCTTCAGCACGATTCTGTGAATCACACGCGATCGCGATCGATGCACCTTGCGCTACCTCCATTGCAATCTGAGCATACAATGGCGATTTGTCTCGCTTTCTGATATCTCCCATGGCATTGATTGCACCCTCCATCAGCAAAACCTGTGGGCGGGGACGCTGGTAGGTATTCTCCCACCTGATTAAGGTCTTTAACGGGCATAACTGATGCAAATATTCCGCCCAAAAATTAGAGGCAAGAGCATCCAAAACGATTACTCGATCCGCCTGTTTGAGGCAGTCCGCAAAATGATCAATTACGCGACGGCGGTTGCCAGAAATGATTGTCTTAGATGTGAGCAGATGACGAATTACCGATGTAAATTCGTCAATGATGACCGTCGCCCCTCCAAAATCAGAGGACTTGAGACGAAGCAGGGAATCTAAGCACAAACTAATCCCGTATCCTTCGTTTGAGTTCAAAAGTAGCCGTCCTTCTGATCCGTCTTGGATGTGGTGAAAACCAGCCGCCTTATTGAACTGGTGCAACAGGCTGTTCCGGTATCCCAAATTAATAAACCTCAACGGCTCACCTGATGCCCTTAGTTGCTCGACTATCCAACATAAACGGGTGGTCTTGCCTGCGCTCAGTCCCGCCTTAACGACCGTTAAGGTATTGTGACCAGGCACAGCAAAATCACACCACTGGGAATCACTGATCAGATGGGGCTTGTATGCTTTTCCTGCTAACCAATTAGCGCGATCGCTCTCTTTCTTTTCTTTTACCCATTGCTGTTTGGTGGGGGTAGCAACCGCCGCCATGCTACCCTCTAACCCTACTACCTTGGGAGGGAGGTAGCTAATCCCCTCTAAGGTTTGAATTTCATCAATATCTGGCTGTTTTTTGGTGGTTTGATTCCACCAAGCGATCTTTATTTGGGCTGTTGGGAAAACTGATCGGATGAATTTTATCTGAGACTGCCACCGGGCAAAAACGTCAGGGTTGTCTAAATCGCCACCGTCTAAGGCGATGATAAATAGCTTAACCCCGTCTGTGGCTTGCTTAAACTGTTCCGGAACACCCGCATAGTTAGCATTCGGCATACTGATTACATTTATGCTGTGGCGGGTAGCGGCAATGTAGGGCTTAAGTACCCCCTCCGTTAGCCAGATAACCTCCCTGTTGGCTGAAGTGATTGCCACCATTGGCAATTCACCATTTTTTAAGTGACTGGAATATTCACCCTTAGCCCATCGATATTTGCCATCCTCTTTATCGTCAGCTAACACCTGCCACCCCACAGACTGACAATTCTGCCAGACCGGGCAAGCTATGCCCGATTTACCGCCTAAATATTTACGCCCTCGAATAAAGATTACACCGGGGATGTTAAATGGAATTGTGGGGAGTTCGGGGCGTTCCCACGGCTTGCAATCTGGAATCGTGAAAAATAGTCCCCGCTCAATCTCTTTTTTGGTTAGCCCGCGCCGCTTGAGTTCCTGGAGATGTCTACCGCTTAATCCATGTATCCGGGCTAATTTGCGGATTGCTGCATGGCGTTCTAGCCGCGTTGAAGTTTGAGCCAGCCTTTCTCTTTCTACCCTTTCCCTGTGTTCTGATTCTTGCCGCCGTCGCTCTCTGGCTTCAGCCAATTCATCCGTGTTACTTCCATCTCCCGGAGCATACACCCCAAACCCATGTGGATCATCTTTTACGTAATGATACTCCTTTGGAGCAGGTAAGTGGCTGCGACAAAAAATCAAGTCTCCAGCCGATCGGCAACTTTTATGCGAACCGCCGCATACTGGACAATTCGACCTCAGATTGTAGACAAAACCGCTACTCATAACGACCTCCCACAGTTATGGGGGTTGACAATATCACAAATGAGTGATATACTGGCAATAATAAGCTCATTGCTACGGTAGTTCGTCTGTTGGTTGTGTTCATAACTAGGCATAGAGAATGATTTAGTAGTAGCTTACCACTTAATTGAACAGGGGATAGCTAGCGAGTGATGACAAAAGCTATCCCTTGTTCTGATCTTTTTTGAAACATAGACTTAATGGCTACCTCTGTCGGCTATCTATTTAAATGTAGCCTAAGCCATAGCAATCGTCAACACTTTTAGAGCAAGTCCTTGTCCTATAAGGACTACAGACATGGGGCGGTTCCGTTCATCATTGCCTCTAAACCTCTTAGCATTGTATCTAAAATAAACGTAGAGTCCATACACTCGCCAGCTTCATGGATGTGTTCGACTAAGGCGACAAATGTAATTATTGCCACAAGCACACGGACAATAGTTTGGAAATGCTTTAGCAGCCATTGCCAAAATCTTTTAATTTTCCGGGTTAGTTTCATTGGAACGAGAGCCTTTTAGCTTCTCAATATTTCTATAATTTGGCGTTTTTTAGAGGCTTCCAACGAAAAAAACCGATCAAACAAGTTTTTTACGCGAACCGCTGCTCCTCTTAGTTCGGGACTGAAATGGTGTTCATCGGTTGCAGCCACCTGCAAATAATCTATATAGGCTGTTGTTGTGTTTTCAGTTTTTAATAAGTCGGCTAACTCATGCCAATTTTCGATTCGCTCAATATACAAGTCAGAGTAAAAATCAGAGGGATTCATGGTATTATAAAAATAGACAAAAGAACGGCAAGTCTTAAGGTTTAGGGGTATAGGGCAATTAATTAATTGCCCTATTTTCTGAATCGATTAAGCGGCAGGAGTTTCGCTGTCTTCGTCAGGTTCAGGGGTTTCAGGCTGAACGACTACAGGCGCATCCTCGGCTTTTTCTCTAAGCATTTTGAGATTATCTAGGATCTCATGCGCTAAGGCTTCTCCTAGTTGGATCATGTCCTCTTTTGTTTCCTCAAAGCTTGTTAATTTTGCCGATACTTCAGCGAACTGATCCCGGATAGACATCCGGGACTCTTTATCCTTTGGATCGGTATTGAAAGCTTCGCTAATTAGCGCTAATAGCTGTCGGAAAAGTTCAGGATTGAAATTTAGCATTGTTTAGTTTAGGTTGTTGAGCAGACTTGCAAAAGATTGAAACGAACTTAAATCTGATTTAAAACCAGTTTTAAGCCCGCTTCAAGTTCGTTGTGGTAAAGCTGTGTTTGGGTTGTGATTTGGCTAGCAGCATTGGCTAGAACCAAGTGCCATTGAGTCTCGCACGGGCGGCGCGGATCTCCAGTCGAACCCACAACTTTTTGAGTCTGGGTATTGATCAACGCTAACTTAATGTGTCCAGACGCATTAACCGTCGCCTTGAGAATGTTGTAATGCAGTTCCCCATTAGTCCCTTGATATTCCTGGTGGTTGGGAACAAATTCGCTTCCAACATTTTCCCAAGCTGCGTTGGGAAAATATGAGCGTAATTGACTCAGAACAAATTCAATGTTTTTGTTGTCATGCGTGCCGACAACAACAGTCCCGGTACTGCCTTGGGTGTCCATAGTACTTGAATGTTTAGGTTTAGGTCGATTAGACTGAATTTATTAAATTCAGCTATTACTAGGTTAGTGTTAAAAAAAATATTTGGCTATAGCAGTTTATATCACTTATCTCTAAAATGACTGAAAACAAAGGGCGTGGAGTTTTCTTATCTTCTACTGCATTCAACAGAATCCAGAAGGCTCGAACGCAAAATGGGATTTTTTTTTCACTGGAACAAATAGCCAATGCTGCTGGTCTATCTTATTCAACGGTGCAGCGTGCATTCGCCCCACAACGGGTTGAGCGTCTGACGTTGATTCGCATAGGCGTTGTATTGAACGTGCCGTTATCGGGGAAAGATTTCATTAAAAAGCCCCCGACAGTTTGCCAGGGGATGTCATCTACTAAGGATCATAAGAATCAGCTTATGTCTGACGACCGTCCTATGCTGCGTAAAATCCTAGGCTGTCTTTCCAATCAACTTAAAACGGAAAAAGATCCGCAGCGAAGAAAGGAAATCGAAGAAAGCATCAAAGAGATCCAAGATCGTCTTAATGAGATGGATCAAGATTAGTTTATTGCCGAACCAATGTTCGACGTGCTTTTTTGGCGGCACGTCGTTTTTTGGCACGCTCTTTGACTTTCCCGGCTAGATCGTAATCTAAATATTCGGCAAGTGCGTACAACAAAGCTCTGATTTGAACAGCCTGATCTTTTCCTGGCATGGCTCTGTCCAGTATCTTCATATCGCAAGCATAAACCCCAGTAATATTTGTTGGGGATATTTCACTATCACTTGCCGAGGAGCTTCTGCATTTACTTTTTAATGTGTGGTGCGGAGCATCTAGATTTTGCAGTATGACGTGGCTATTATTTAGATCTATCTCTTTTAGCTCAACTAAAATTATCGCCATCCGAAACAGCGAAGAAATAGTCATGCGCTTGCCACCAAGATGTGTGCGCCATGCGTCTATTGCGATTCTTTCATCCTGATACAGTTGAAAGATCTTAACGTTAAGATCTTTTGAGTGTGACCGATTTGTGATTTTCACTGTTGCGCCAACTACTAAACAGACAAATTTACTCCCATTATATTATCCTCCATCACACTCATGACTACTATCGGCAATTGGGGCGACATCCCTTTTTACACCAACAACAACGTAAATGCGGCAAGCGGCACGCTGCCATTTAACTACATCGAAAAAAAGCGTCTGAGCGGCTTCCCTAGGCTTCAGAGAGGCTCCGACAGCTTGGGGCGGGTATCTGTAACCTTGAACCTTGATGCTGACTCTGTAAGCCCCATAGACGTGTTTTATCTGTTTTTCAATGCGGCTAGGACTTCAAGCAGAAATAACTTGGTATTGGGCGATTTGGACTTGGGGCTTCATGTGGTGACTAATATTCAGTGGAGAATTGAAGACGTTCAAGATACGGTGATCACACGGATGACCCTGACGATCGATTTCACTGCTAATCCGGTAGGCTAGTTCTTGCCACCTTCCGGTAGT
>CAKZMA010000625.1 GCA_937127375.1 uncultured Coleofasciculus sp.
TTAGGTAAATTTGTGCGGCAAAACTGGAGCAATGGGTTAATTAATGCCCGTGATATGTGGCAATTCGCGTGATTGTTGCTTAACACAACCTGTCATCACGGCATTTTGTAATGTCCAGAAAGCATTTAAGTCATCAGCGTTTAACTTCTGCTGCAAAAGCTGTCGCAATTGGTTTTCATCGGCGACACTCAGATAACCTGTCGTCAACGCCTGTTGCACAATATCTTTAATTTCCATCCCTGAAATATTTCCCGTCACCCTAGTTTTTACCTTCGCCTGTTGGAGGGGAAAGGCACTTGAATAGAGATCAAGTGTCTGAGTCATCGGAGTAATCTCCTGTGTGCTGTTGTCTGTCTATCCTCAGCGTAAGAGGGGTTTTGGGGGAAAAGTGTTCAGCCTTTGACTCAGTAATTGACTCAGTAGGGATTTTGGTATCGTAGCCCTACCCGATGTGGCTTATTAGGCGTTACACTGAAAGTTGACTGGATAATCTTTGCAAGGAATAAAGTTGGGGGATGCACTTTGACTGATTTGGTTATTGCTAGCGTTCAAACAGCAGCTTGTAACATCATTGAGCCGCACCAAACACTCAGACTCAGTATTGAGGATAGTGAAGATTTTGTTAATGCGCTTCTTAAATCCCCCATACCTAATAATGCATTGAATGCGGCGGATCTAAGATATAAGCAAGTTATAGAATAATGGTTTTCAAAATAGAGCCATTCGATAGTTCTAGGCGTAACCCGCACAGACTTCTAGTGTGGGAGATGCAGCTTAGACAATTGCAGATGCAAGCCAGCCTCAAAATGAGTATATTATTAATTAGGTGTGTCTGTCAAAACTTACCTAATTATATGTTTTTAGTTTAAATCTTGTATGAGTTCACTTCAGTCAGTCAGAATACAACGCTTTAAAAGGATCAACGATGCCTTATTTGACCTTGATAGCATAAATGTTCTTGTTGGTGCGAATAACTCAGGCAAAAGTAGTATTATTCAAGGCTTACATTTTGCTATTGGGGTTCTCCAATCTGTGAAGCTAAGTAATGGCAATATTAACAGAAACGCATCAACGTTAAGTCCCACGCAACTTATATACTCACCATCAGAATCTGTATATTGTTTGGGTCAGGGAGGAAGACTGCCAACGAAATCCGAAGAAGCCATTGCTATCAACTTCACGCTAACGAATGGCGAGTCATGCGAAATTAAGATTAGAAAAGGAAAAAATAGGAATATTGCTGTAGCCGTTAATCCGGTAGAAACGGCTGAAAGGGTATCCGATATTAAATCCCCATTCAGCATTTTTTCACCAGGACTGGCAGGTATCGCTAAAAGTGAAACTTATGTATCAGATGGTGTTTTGCTCAGAACATTAGCTAGAGGTGATGCAAATCTTGTTTTAAGAAATATCTTACTCAGGCTTTGGGACAAGCCTGAATGGAATAATTTTATAGAAGATTTACATGAAGTGTTCCCAGAAACGAATATCAAAGTTAACTTTCTTCAAGAAACAGATGAGCACATTCAAGTAATGATATCAACGGACTCGGGTGACGTGCCTATTGAACTTGCAGGAACTGGAGTGCTGCAAGCGGCTCAAATTTTGTCCTACATTCATAGGTTCTCTCCACGCTTAATTGTCTTAGATGAACCTGACTCACATCTCCATCCTAACAACCAACGACTTCTTTGCAAATTGTTGCAGACAATTGCTGAAGAAAGGGATACCCAAGTCCTTCTTACAACCCATTCGCGCCACGTTGTAGATGCTCTTGGATCATCGGTTAAATTCCTTTGGGTACGAAATGCAACAGTTGAAACAGCTACGCAAGACGATGAGCTTGGTGTACTTTTGGACATTGGTGCGCTAGACATCCGAGAAAGAATTGCACACGACAAAACCGCAAAGGTTGTAGTACTGACTGAAGATGATAATACACGTATTCTCGAATCTATTCTTGAGTCTTCTGGCTTTGACATGAGTAGCACTCTCATTTTGCCTTACTTCGGCGTGACAGTCATTAAGAATCTGCGCCCCCTTGTCAATATGGTCAGATCTTCAAACGAATCAGCAAAGATTCTTCTTCATCGAGATAGAGATTATCTTAACGATTCAGAAAGCGCCAATTGGCAGCAGCAAGTAAGGCAGCTAAAGGTGGAACCATTTCTAACTGACGGTACAAATGTTGAGTCATACTTGCTAAAGCCTAAGCATCTTGTAGCCCTTAATAATAATGTTTCTGAAGAAGAGTTTGAAGCAATGATTGAAGAAGTTTCAAACTCGTGTCATAAAAAACTTATTGAAGCTTATGTAAATGGGCGCATTGATGTCGAACGCCAACACGGAAATGGAAAACCTAATCCTGTTAAGATTGCCGCAGAAGCTTCATCAAAAATCCAAGAAAATAGGAATATGTGTCACGGCAAAATAATGATTCGAGGACTTAGATCAGCTTTTCAGCAGAAGTACAAAAGTAATCTTATTGATACAAGACCTTCTCAGTATATTGCGGTAGAGACGCTTCAGGTATTCGCACGAAAAGCCTTCTAAGCTGTTTTTACACTAAGAAATCCAATGTCTTCTTCAAAGTCGATCACTGTCTATGCGCTCTCTTCAACAACAGCATTACTCCAGCAACCAATCAAACAACTCTCTCACAGTCAGATTGAAGTCTTTAGCAAATTCTGGAACGGGTAAACGTGCTTCTGGTTGATCAAAAACATTCGTTGGTCGATCTGAACGATAAACAAAGACTGACTGTTCCTCTGGATCAATGAGCCATCCCATCTTGCTATCGTACTTTAAACAGTGCAGAATATTCTTAGTAACTTTTGTCTGGCTTTGATCAGGGGAGAGAATCTCAATCGTCCAATCCGGTGCGATCGCAAAAGTATTCGCTACCTTACCATTTTCCTGTCGTGGAATCCTCTCCCAAGTAAATACAGCAATATCAGGCACAATTGAGCGTCCGCCAAATGTACACCGAAGTTCAGAAAACGCCCGGGCAATCCGCTTTGATCTGAGGGCGGCGTTAATGGCGGGGGCTAACTCAGTTTGAATGGCACTGTGTTCTCCTTGAGGTATTGGCTTTTGGATAATTTTTCCGTCGATATACTCGCTCGCAGGTTCGGTTTCTGGCTGTTCTAGAAACTCTTCTAATGTCAGGATTTTAGTCGGTGTTTGTACCATTAAGTTACCTTTACAAGCAGACTGCTATTGTATCAAGCCCATAACGATTAAGGGCGGGTTTTGTTGAACAGTTATCGGCGGAGTAAGCGCATTTTAGTCACTAAACCCGCCCCTACAATTGATAGACGTGCCAGGATATGTCTCTACACGACTTACTCTGTCTTCCCCACTACTAGCTGCTATTACTGGATCGACGCTCTAGAGTCCCCTAGCTAAACTAGAATAAGTTGAGAATTTTGGGCAGGAGAGCAAGATGGATACACCTATCCTGGATAAGCTAATTGAACAACTGAAAGTTATGCCTCAAGACTTGCAGTGGCGAGTGCTGGAATTTGCACGCGCTTTAGCCAGTGCAAGAATTCAAGGTGTCCCTGGGCGACAATTGCTACATTTTGCAGGTTCAATTCCACCCGATGATGTTAACGTGATGCGCCAAGCAATAGAACAAGGCTGTGAACAAGTTGAACTCAATGAGTGGTAGATAGTTATTAGACACTAGGGAAATATAAAACAAAATTAAATGTGCATTTTTCCCGAATTAAAGCAAAAATAAAGTCCATGCTTAATAGACAATATAGGAATTTGAGTTCATTTTAATGGACTTAAGCTATAAGCCAAGAACTTGAAT
>CAKZMA010000626.1 GCA_937127375.1 uncultured Coleofasciculus sp.
CCCAGCTCCCCCAGCTCCCCCTGCTTCTCTCGCTTGACGCCGATGATGTTCTCGCTGCTGATAAGCAGGTGTTTGTTGCAATACCAACTCATAAACTGTCAGCATTTCCGGTGTCATTCCTGCAAACCGCACCTGATCGGGTAGAGTAACGTGTTCTAACTGTTCTCGTAACTGTTCAGTCGGCTGAGGTTCAGCGCGTCTGTCAATTTCATCAAACCAAAACGCCGTACCATCAAAACGGGCGATAATCGGTTCAAATGCAGCGCCTTCGCTAACTAAATGTACAGGTACAGGTTTAACCCTACCTAAACGTTGCTGCATATCCGACTCATTGATGGGATAGGCTAACCACGTTAATGAACACAACGGATAAGCCAAGCGCAAACGCAGGGGTTTTAGTAATTTCAGATACTCCGCTAATTGAGGTAAACTCGCCTCTTCTACTACCTTAGCTGTCTTCTCATTCACAGGACGAAAAATACCCCACCCTTCAAAATCACTCGGTTGAGGAGTAAACGTATAAATCAAATTAGCCACTGACGTGCGAACCTTTCCCCCTTGAACACAGGGAGCCAAAAACTCAGTATCTTGAAGTTGGGTTTCTTGGGCGGCTATTTCGTTGAGGAGGTTATCAATATCTGCCATTGTCAGTTATCAGTTATCAGTTATCAGTTATCAGTTGTCAGTTGTCAGTTATCGGGAGATGGGGAAGATTGTGTAGGGGCGGGTTTCACTACTATCTTTTTGGTTATACCCAGATGTAACTAAACCCGCCCCGACTGTACATCAATTATCAATTATGTTTTGATATGCCTCAATCATAGTTTGCGCGATCGCATCCCAACTATAATGCTCTAGTGCATAGTCTCTAGCATTGACCCCACGCCGCTTTTGTTCCCCAGCATCCCTTAGTGCTTCCCGTAACGTTTGCGTCAACGACGCCACATCACACCCACAAACCCATCCCGCCTCCGCCCCCTTCACCTCTTGGCAAATATGCACCTGATCTGAAATGACGACAGGAACCCCCGCCACCATTGCTTCGGCGACAGCAATGCCAAAGTTTTCATAATAAGACGGTAAAACAAATAAATCTGCCTTGTGAAGCAACGTCGCTTTTACTTCCCCCTCAACAAACCCTGTAATTGTCGTCTGAGACGATAGCGACGACGCCTGAATCTGTTGTTGAATTTGACGTTCATACTCTGGATCTTGGGGATTCGCGCCCGCTAAGATAAACTGAAACCCTAACTCTTCAGCTAAAAGCGTTTCTAAAGCCGGAATCAGTAAATCCAATCCCTTCTTTGGGTCAATTCGAGACATAAATAATAGGATGGGGGATTGGGTAGAGACATTCTCTAGAACATCTGTAGGGGCGGGTTTAGGGACTTTTATTTCGCTATTGATGATATCGTTTGTGCAAAACCCGCCCTGACGTAGAGACGTTGCATTCAACATCCCTACATCCTCCGGAGGCGTAACCCCCAAAGGAATCACAATATCTGGCGCATTCGTACCAAACCGTTGAGAAATCTTCGCCTCTTGTTCACTGGTAAAATGAATCCCCGCCGCCCCAGCTAAATTAGCACCTTCCCACAATCCCACATACACTTGTTTTAATCGCCGCTTCTTCTGTAAATCCGCCGGATCAAGCGTACCCAATGGACGCAAAATATAGGGTAAATTTCGTTTTCGAGCGACTGTCGCAGCAGCCGTACTCACAGGCGAAAATAAGGCGTGAATATGCGCCAGATCAAACTCCCCTGCATGTTGCCACAACCAACGTAATAAATCTAGGGAAAACTTATAACGCCGGAACGGAGAACACCGGAAATATCGCACCTGATAACCATCCTGCGACACAGGTTTATCTAAAGGAACATCCAGTGGCGCTTGACCAAAATCCCCATTACTATCCGTCGTCAATATCGTAACATCTACACCTTGATTCGCTAGCGCTTTAGAAAGCCCCAGCACCATTTGACTAGGACCCCCATAAACCAGCGAAACTGAAGGGACAATTTGTAAAATTCGCATTTTTGTCAGTTGTCTTATGTCATTTGTCATTTATTAGACTCGCCAACCAATAAGGTCGCTACGTCATATCATCGCCAATTATTTCCAAATCCTAAAAAAGCAAGTCCCAATCCTATAACCCCCTCTGCGTCCTCTGCGTAAACCTCTGCGCTCCTCTGCGTTTAAAAAATATAATTTTTATACCCCGTCTCATCATTCAATAAGTCTTTGATAAAAATCCAACAACTTCCGCGCCAAAGCCTTATTCGTATACTGGCTCATCGCCCGTTCATACCCCAACTCAGCCAACTGCTGCGCCAACTCCGGCTGTTCCATCAGCGATACCAACTTGCCACGTAACGCTTCTACATTTCCCTCCGGAAACACCAAACCCGCATCACCAATCACATTCGGAATTTCTCCCGAATCCGACCCAATCACAGGCACTTTCGATGCCATCGCCTCAATCAAAACATGACCAAACTGTTCCTTCCAACCCGCCGCCGTTAACGTTTTAAACTTGTACGTCGTCTCAGAGGGTAGAACCAAAACATTCATCAAATTAATATAATTTGGCACTTCATCATGAGGAACACTCTCCACCCAAATCATCCGGTCTTTAATTCCCCATTCCACCGCCTTTTCCATTAACACGGTTTGCAGAGAACCGCGTCCTAACAGTAACCACTTCCAGCGATGTTCCTTTATACCCGCCAAGGCTTCCCCTAGCGTTAATAACCCTTTCTCCTCAACAAACCGCCCCACGAATCCAACGACAAACTCATCATCTTGAAGTCCTAACTTACTTTGTAACTCTGGCTGGGCTTGGGGACGAAATCGACTTTCATCGACACCCAATTGCGGCATAACGGTATAAGCCCCTTGATAACCATGCTGCTGGAGGACTTCAACCGCATCCTGATTTCCTGCAACGAGTCCGTGAGTATTCTGAAGGTTATAGTCGTGCAATATCGATAAAGGAAACTTCACTTGATAGGGTAAATTCCACCAGGTAAAGAATACATTTTTTGCCTTTAGCCCTAAAAGTTGATTCAAGGTAATGAGTTGGGCATACCCTAATGCCTTAGCACCTTGTTCAACTTGAATGATATGGGGTTTAAATTCTCGCAACAAGGCAAGTATATCCGTGCCAAATGTGAGCAATCCCTGGTTGTTTTGGCTAAAGTTAGAGACAGGGACAACTCGAAATGAACCCTCTTGACGTGGTTGGGTTTCAATAATTTTATTTTGCACGCCCCCTGGACGCCAGCGACGGGGTACGACTACGGTGACTTCAATATCAGGTTCTAACTTAGCAAGTTCACGTAGCTTTTCGCAGTTGAGATCAACAATATAGGTATGACTAGCAACTAGAATTTTCATTTTTTTAGAGGGAATAGGGAATAAAGGAGATAAGGGAGATGGGAGAGATGGGAACAGTAGGGGTTTGGTCTCCAAACCCCATTTCTTATGTAGGGGGAGATGGGGGAGATAAGGAATTAACTCAACAGTGAGTCAGGGCGGGTTTTGTACCAAGGTTACTATCAATCACTACAAGAGAATCCCTAAACCCGCCCCTACAAACCAGGCTCCCTCCAGGGTTGCGAAGGGTCAAAACGTCCCCAATCAACCCTCAGCTTTTTCATCCAACTCGGTATAAATTTGCCCTTGATCCCAACTGGACTTGATTTGAGTTTTCAGGGCGTCCATAAATCCGATAGTGTAGAACCCTGCACGAGTGACAATTTTAATTGGGGAACCACTCTTGTTACAGGGGGGATTTCCGAGAACGTGACAATCAAAAAGCTTGGCAAATAAGCGTAGCTGCTGACTGGGGGTAAGGTTTTTCAGCGCCATCAGGAAATGATTGTGGTAAAACGTGACTTGGTATTTTAGCGATCGCGTACTAATATCGTGACAACCACCCGTCTCTTCGCCTAAATGCACCAAAGAGGCATCGGGATCATACCAAATCTGATACCCCGTTTGCCGCAATCGCAGACAAAAATCCGACTCTTCCCGCACCGCACTCCCGCGAAATCGTTCATCAAACCATATCCCATGCTTAGTAAAAATCTCCCGACGGTAGGACATATTACAGCCTCTAGCGGAAATCACCCACTGCGGTTTAATCGTATGCACTAAGTCAATGTGATACCAGGCAATTCCGGGGTCCATCGCCTGAGGGGGTAACTCCTCGATTTCATAGTCTCCTTGATGTTTCTTCTGAGAATCGGCTAGCTTCATTCGGTCAAATACGCGCCCCGCAACCGCCCCAACCTCTTGACGTTCATAGTTACGGGCGTGGGCGTCTAAGTACCCAGCAGGCATTTTCACATCATCATCAATAAACACAAGAATTTCACCCGTCGCCCGTCGCACGGCATAATTTCGCGCCCCCGGTAGACTCGCCCAGTTCACCCGAAACCATTTAATTTTCTGGTCATTCGCCAGTTGTTGTAAATAAGTTTCGATTTCAGGTTTGTGCTTTCGAGTTTGATCAACCACTAAAATCTCAACATCGGCATACTCTTGCTTGAGTACATCTTCTAAGGTATCTCGCAAGGGTTCTTCGCGTTGGTAAGTGGGAATAATGACTGAAATTAAAGGCTCATTCACGGCTGTTTTTTTGAAAGGGTAATTGTTGATTGTTGATTGTTCATTGGTAATCCTCTTCCCCTGCTTC
>CAKZMA010000627.1 GCA_937127375.1 uncultured Coleofasciculus sp.
GTATAACTTTCTTGAGCGTAGGGATGGTATATCCACCTCAAATTCCAATGAGCAAATCCACCAATGCTCAATAGTATGACGACTATAGTTACGAGTGAAGCAGCCGACGCGGAAGGTACTGCAAGTCGAGAACGCGCTATTCGGTTGGTGAAGGCTGCGATCGCCATAATTGCATTCCCGGCTAGTGCTGCGGCTGCGGGGTTTATCAGGTGAAGGTTCCAGGGATTGCCAACCAGCTCCTTGGCTCCAATCAGGTAATAAATAGCAAAAGCTAACATCCACCAATGAAATAACCATGGAGCTTTTTGGGAGTCACCTAAGCGTTGATCAGAGTCCGCTTTTTCATGGGGGGGATGAAGGAATAAACCAAAAAACACAAGAACGATTATCGGTTCCGTCCACATCCAGCCATTGAGATGTCGTCCCAGTTGGAGCAAAAAGAATTTTTCGTTGAACCAATTCTCTAATCCATAGTCCCACAGCCAATTTCCAGAACCTGCAAAATGATAGGGTGGATAGGAAAGGGAAAGATGTCTTGCCCAAAGGTAATACGTGATAACGGGTAAGAGTGTGATCACCGCAGCAACACCAATGGTGACTAGCTTCTTTGGATGCAACATCCGCTTGCGATTGAGAATCGTTAGCATTGCATACAGCATGGGAATGCCGATAATTAAGCCGGGGATTTTCGTTAAAAAGCCTAAGATACCGAATAAACTTGCAAGTATTAGATAGCGCAGGCGTTCGGTTTGGCTGTAAGCGACTAACATCCAGACGCAGGTTGTGACTAGGGCAACCATGGCGGGATCAGGGAGGAATGAGCGTTCAACAAAAACGCTTCCTGGTAACAGCGCCATAACCGCAGCACTGACGAGGGCATATTCTTCATTCCACACGCGACGGATAAGTTTGTAGAGCGCAAAAATACCCCACAAGCCAAACATTACAGCGATACTACGCCCAACCCAATCTTGTTGACCGACAATTGTATAAAACAGCGCCGCAAGGTAGGTTACGGTTTGAAATTCACGTCCTTGGTAGTTTGGACCAGGACCCGTCCAATTCACCTCTGGGTAGAAGATATTCCAATTACGGCGGTAGAAGTTTTCCGCCATCATCGCCGTACTAGCCTGTCGCCAACTGAACATATCCGTCAAGGGTTGGCTAATGTGATTAAACCGTAGAATTGCTGCGGTAATTAGGATGGCGATGAGAAGATAAGTTGTGGTGTGAGAACCGTTTATTTTCATGGCGCGGCTTTGTTATTCATTTACATATAAACTTTTGCTAATCTCTTAATATCATCCGTATAGTCTCCACCATTAAGTAAAACGGCACTAGTACCGCACCTGCCTACTATCTGAGGCTCTATTAAAAATGGGCTAAAACTTTTTCCTATCAAACTATCATAGTATGTATGTTCTAAATAATATCCCCATTGATCATAAACTTTTTTGTAGGAATCCAATAAATTTTCCTTAAAAAAATTCACATTAGACTTATAAAACCGCGTGGTAATAGTATACCGAGGATTATGAAATCTCTTGGTTTTGATGGCAAACTTTACTTCAAAAATAAACCAATACAGTAGTTTATTAAACGAACTACGATCATAATAGGCGTTTAAATTGAAGCTAGGAGCATTAAATACATTAGGTTTGTCAATATGCAACTTTCTGATTTCTTCAAAGTTTTTTATAAATCCTCTTCCTGTTATTTTGTAAAAATTAACATTGTTTTTATTTAGGTACTTGCTATTAAACATAGCAAATTCTAATATTTTTCCTTCCCCATATCCCTTCCCATATCTTTGTGAACTTTTTTCATTAAATTTTAATATTTCTAGAGTTTTTTCATGGCTTTCAGCTAGCTCAATTATGTTGTCAAAGTTATAATCTGTATTACTGTTTTCGCAAAACACAATTGTCTTAATAGAGGTTAACTTAATCCATGCTATTAAACTACATAAATACTCAAACAATCTTTCTTTAGTATTGTTAATTGCTACATAAGGAGTTTTTTTAGCATCAATTGTTGCTGTTATGAGCAATATTTCATTGGAGTCCCATACTTCATTATTTATATTATCAGTCATTTTACCCTCCCTTTTTTTTTGATACTATATTCCTAATTTTATCGATAGTTTGATTATCATAAGAATTCAAATTAATTATTATTGATGATTGATTACTTCTTCTAAAGAACATATGCAGCCAATAAGCAAATCCTCCTGAAGTTACAACGAGTATATCTGCACAAACTATTGCATGAATACATTTGAATAGATTTTTTTTTGATTCACCAACTACCAGAGATACGTTGGGAAAGCTTGAAAAAATATCAAACTCTCTGTTGAGTATTTTTTTGATTTTATACAGTTGTTTTAAATCATCTGTTTTTAGCTTAATTTTACCTCTAATTACAGCCGAAACAATAGCATAAAATGCTCTTTGGTAACCATCTGAAATCACGATAACAGAAAAAATATCTTCTCCGTATTTACTAAATATTTTTTGAATAATATTATAGGACTTTTCAGTATTTACTAGTTCTGTATTAGATTTTTCTCTAGCGTCATTGCTATTAACTAAATTTACGGATGATCCAAATATTGAAACTATTTTTTTATTTAACTTTATTTGGGTTCTGTCACCTTTTCTAATATGGATGACGACATTAACTCTGGAATTTACAAGTGGTATATTTACAGGAAAACGTTTCTTTGCTCTCCAATACTTTCCAGGTAAATCCAAATATTTAATTGTACTGTCATCTAACTTGACACTGTTTATTATCTGATCGATTTTAGCTTCAAACTTATAGATGCCTTGGGTTACAAAACAATAGATTACAAATTTTGAGGATAAGTCTAAAAACTCAATACTTTTCTTTAAGGCTGGGGCAGAAAAAATATCACTTTCTCCTAATATATTATCTAAATTTATTTCTATAATTTTATATTTCCTAAACTGTGTATCACTTATATTTAAGTCATGCTTATCTAAGCCAATAAATTTGATCAGCTTATCCGCAGATGATTTTCTGATGTCTACAGGAGTATTTAAAAGCTTTTTCAATTGTATAATTATAGTTTCCAAATAGCCTACACTATAACTCCTCGGACACCTAAATGGCGTATGAACGTAAGTATAGGATAAAGCTATACCCAGACTATATAACTTGGATAGATGCCAGAGCTGGTCAGAGAGTCCTACATCTCTAGGTAAGTTTACTGTGAAAAAAGTTTCATCTACTTTTTCAGTCTCTAAGTTACTCTCCTGATACTGAACTTGATTATTTTTGTGTAATTTGTTGCTGATATTAATTGATTTTTGTTCCATATTATTGCCTTCTCAGCTTTAAATAAATGACCCTGTATTTTGTTGCTCATCACTATTTTAGTGTAACTTATAAGTAGGTTGGTGGAAATAGACTCAATAATATTAAGTTATATAAACAAGCCTTAAACCCTTACAAATGACAAATGACAAATGACGAATGACGATCCCCACCGTTAACTTTAATTATCCCCACCTACTTAATACTGTTCTACCGTTAATTTTGTACAGATTGTCCTACCTTCTGCCAAGCAGATGCAGTTTCCGTACCCATGGCTTCTGGTTTATGTAAATAATACCCCAACCACGTTAGAGGGCTGAGTGCTGTACAAAAGAATTCACGCTGAAGTGGGGATAACTTTGAAAATGCAAAATCATGACCCACTACGGTTAGGGAATTAATAAACGTGGCATGACCCAAGCATGGTAAATTGATTAAATCTTTGAGTTCTTCTAGGGTATAGCCACGCCGAACATGGCCCCATTCAGCCATGACATCAGTATCACTAGGGCAGATAGGTTTCATAAATCCGTAATAGGGAAACCGCCAGTTTTCGTTGGGCGTGCTGACTAAGAGAAAACCACCTGGTCGCAATACTCGCCGTACCTCTGATACAGCTTTTTCGTGCTGCGGAATATGTTCTAAAACATCGAACATAGTGACAGCATCAAATGAATTATTGTTGAAAGGTAGCGCTGTTGCGTCTCCACAAACAAAGCGAACTCGTTCCTGTTGATTACAGAGTGCTTGGGAATATTCAGAATTGAGGTCTAGGTTCGTAATTTTTGATTGGGGGTATAATAGAGCAGTGAGACCACTCTGACCCCCACCAACTTCGAGAATTTCTCTAAAATTTACCTCTGGAGCAATGCGGTGAATAGCACGCATTTTTTCCCGGTAGAAAAAGCCTTGGGTTAGGGGACGAGAAAAAGGATTTTTGGATAAAAAATGATTGAGTGTAACTTTATCTGTCATTGGTTAAGGGTTGATACTTATGAATTTATGCACAGAACCTAATTTAGAGTAAGCCGCCATGAAACGAAAAAAAGCTTTGCCCCTTTCACAGTTGGACTCGATTTTGTAAATAAAACTTGATTCCGGCTAAGCACCCAAAAATTTCTGTGACTAAGGTTTTGTGCTTGGAACCAAAGCCTCTGAGGATACCACCTAAAAATACCTTAGTGTAATGTCCCGGTAAAATGATAAATAAGCGAATCAAGTTACCCCAGTGTTTATATCGGGCGAATTGAACTAACAGAGCAACAACATGTCCCCGCATGTATTGATGCATCTGCTGCTTATAACACTCAAGTTCTTTGCGGTGGTAGTGGAAAACCACTGATGTTGGTTCGTAACGACAA
>CAKZMA010000628.1 GCA_937127375.1 uncultured Coleofasciculus sp.
AACCCGCCCTCTTGACCGATAAATGAACAACGAAACCCGCCCTCTTGACCGATAAATGAACAACGAAACCCGCCCTCTTGACCGATAATTGAACAAAACGATTTAAAAACTATGTCTAAACGCAAATCTTCTAATTCCTCCCAAAAGCGCGTAGCTTACCAAGAATTTGGTAGTAATTCGGCGGCTACGGAACGTGGAGTGCAAGAACTTCCGCCCAATCAGCAAAACTTGCGCGTTCAAGCCTCTCGCAAGGGGCGCAAGGGTAAAACCGTTACGGTGATTAGTGGTTTTCAATGTAAAGCAGATACCTTAACCCAACTGCTCAAACAGCTTAAAACTAAATGTGGTAGTGGTGGTACGGTTAAAGATGATACCTTGGAAATTCAAGGGGATCATGCTCAGAAATTGCTGGAAATTTTGACGCAATTGGGGTATAAAGCAAAAATTAGTGGCGGTTAGCGGCTTTGTAAAATGTTATAGGCAATATTTTTAATTAGGTGTGGGCGCAAGCCTTGCGCCCCTACATTTGCTATACTATGGAAAACCTTTTATAAAAAAATTACGATGATTGCTCCTCCTCAACATCCCTATCTTACACCTGACCAATACCGGACAATGGAGGAACAGAGTCCGATCAAACATGAATATATTGATGGGCAAATCTATGCTATGGCGGGAGCAAGTGACCCTCACGTTACGATTGATGGAAACCTTTTTGCTCTACTCCGTAGTCATATTCGAGGTTCGGGTTATCGAGTCTATATTTTAGTAATTCTTGATAAATAACTCACTCCCTTTTGCTGCACGCTTTTTCTTATAATTATTCATGCCATACTGAAGTTTCCATTCGACTATTTTCGCAAAACTGAATAGTTCCCTAATCTCAGGTGAGTCATCATAGGTAATTAACCATCTATGATTACACTTTTGCATAATATTGGCAAATCGCTGATGATCAAATGAGGTATGTAAATTACCTCGAACACCGTACAACTTAGATTTTTGTGCTTGATAGTAAGGCGGATCAAGAAATATAAATACATTTTCACCGTCTTGGAAAATTAGTTTTTCATAATCTCCATGGGTAATCGTTACGGATGAAAGAAATGGAGCTACATTAATTAGCCTATCTATAGAAGACTTTGTGAATCTCTGTTCAAAAGCTTTCTGAGAATATCCTCCTGAATCTACTGTTCCTGAAAAAGTAATTCTATTTAATATGAAAAATCGAGAAGCTAATTCTAGCTCGGATAAATTACTAGGTTTTGATGTCAATGACTTGTACAAGTCTCTACCGTTTGGATAGATGTATCGAAGCTCTTTGATAGTTTTTACAAGTTCTTCATTATTAAATTTGGCTATTTTCCAAAAGCAGTATAAATCATAATTTAAATCGTTGATCCAGTAACGTATGGGAAACAACATCCTACTATTTTTTACGCTTAGGAATACAGAACCTCCTCCGACAAATGGTTCTCTAAATTCTTGAATATCCCAAGGTATATGCGGTAATATTTGATCTAATGCCTTGGACTTGCCTCCGGGATATCGTAGTGGACTTTTACTCATTTTAATTTGCTGAGGTTATTAATATAGACAGCTTATGATTGACAGTACACTCTTGAGCCAGTGTCCAAATGGTTTGTGATTGCACACGGCTAAATCTATTAATTTTACAGAATTCTCTGATAACAGCATCATCTGTTGGCAGCGATAGAGAATTAACTATCTGTCCCGTTATTTTTAGGCAGACCATAAAGTTTATTTCGCACTCGTCAAGCAATAGTCTTTCTAGGTTAGCGAACAATATTAGTTTAAACAATCCATCTTTGATGTCAGCTTTGGCTGGAAATTTTCGGCTACTATTTTTTGATTCTTGTAGAATGTAAGTATCGTCTTCTCGGTAAACTTCATCAACAGTGAGGTAGTACTCTCCTCCTAAATAATTAGAAATTTCAAATATTCCTTTGTCGCCGTCTGCCAAATACTCCAATGCATGACTGGTAATAACTTCTCGCTGAGCTGCTTTTAGAGAATTCGGCAAAGTATATTGTTTGAATTTTTCTAAACTAAAATTATTGTTAACATTAAACTGTTCAAGAACAGTCATTTGACCATCTCTAGAGTGTACTGCAACTCCCTGATTTTGAGATATAGCTTGATAACTATCTACTGCACGTCTATAGACGTTATTAAACTCTTGTTGGAAATGGGTCGTGTTCCAGTGTAAAGCTGTTAACTGATAATTGGCTATTTCTTGAATTTTTTCTTTAACATAATCAGGATTGAATTGTTGCTTTGTTAACTTGGCTGAGTTTCCCTTAACCATTTCTGCTTTTTCATACCAAGCTAATATTATGTATACATTCATTAAACTCATCCAAGAAAAGGTGATAAAGTTGATTCGATCATTATCACCTGCCAAGCCCTCATCCTTAATAATTGGAATAATTGTTACTTTTTTTGTATTTAAATAATACGTGTTGTATAGTCTAGCAAAAGGATAAGAGCGAGTTCTTTTCGGTGAAACCCACTTGGAGAATGCCAAGGTATTTTCGGGACTGTCTAATTCAATTATTCCACAGGCACTTGAGGTATTAATATCAAATGAATTTAGAGGATAAATTTTTAATTTAGAACGTAACTGAGGATTATAGCGAATATCTCTAACAAATCCCTTGAAAAATAAGGATGTCATAATTAAAGTAAATGTCGCTGAATTGAGTGTTTATCATGAGTATTTCAACGTTTAGGGCGCTAAAGCGCAGACTACGAACCTTTAAAAGCCTAAATCGGCTTTGGCTGCATCGGCGGCGGCAAATACTTCTTCATCTGACTTTTCATCCCAGGAGGGTTCACCAATTTCTGTGTAGAATGTTTGATCGTAGGGACGAGTTCGCACCACAACGGGCATGGGTACGGCATGTCCTAATATTAATGCCTGTTGTTTGGAATCTAATTTAGCTAACACCGATCGCAAACTTTGTCCCCCGGAAACTCCGGTGAAGATAGCCTCGATGTCTTTGTCATCATTCAGTAAACAGGTAATCCGGGTACCAACCTGGGACATGACTTCATTATCAATCCCCGATGGACGCTGATCGACAATCAGTAATGTAACGAAATATTTCCGCATCTCGCGGGCGATAATGCCAAAGATGGTTTGACGCACTGTGGCTGAATCCAGGAAACGGTGCGCCTCTTCAATCGTAATCACTAATGGGCGCGGGCGATCGCAGGGATTTTTGCTTTGCAGAAATTTCTCCGCCTTCCGCACATATTTACCATGAATACGGCGTGTCATCACATTCGTGGCTAACATATAGGACAGCATATTCGACTGAGAGCCAAATTCCACCACCACATGTTTTCCCGCATCCAAGGATTGTAAAATCTGGTCAATATAATTTTGAGGACAAGCACTTCGCATGTACTTTAACTCCTCCAGACGCAGTAACTTGCGCTGTAATGCCATAATTGAAGACTTATTTCCCCGCTTCTCATCGCAAAATATCTGGATATCCTCATTCGTCATATTCAGGAGTTGCGTAATCCAGGTTTTGCCAAACTCATTGCGAAGAATAATCGCATTTTCCAGACTCGCCTCAGACAGGTTTAACTCCCCGCGCACCAGCATAATATCTTCGACTTCAATTTGATCGAAACTCAGATACATGGTTTGGGCGTCTCGAATTCCTCGGCGTTGGGTAGATTCGGGGTCAAGTGTGTACACTTGGACTTGATTGGGAAACAGTTGGCGTAATCCTTTGACGGTACTAAATTGTTTTCCTTCTGATACGGCTTCCCATCCATATTCGGAGTGCATATCGAAGATTAAATTAACCGCCGCTTGCTTGCGAATAATCCCGGATAATAATAAGCGAGTCAGAAAGGATTTCCCGGTTCCCGATTTGCCAAACACACCGTTACTGCGTTCTACAAACCGATCCAGGTCTAAGCATATTGGCACGTCCATGTCAAGGGGTTGCCCCACCGAAAAATTCCGCCGATGGGGATCATCTTCCCAGCCAAACACCGCCCGAAAATCGCGTTCACTGGCATCATAGACTTGGGAGAAATGACTGGGAATTGTTTTCACCGGAAGTAATTCATCGTCACTGCTACTTTGAGGTTGAAATGACGCTAAAGGACTTTTGCCATTCAGGTTCAGGTTGGGTGTCTCCCGTTTCCCCTCCGTTGGCGTGAACATCAGCATCGGAGTTAAATTGATCGTCCCAAACGTGCCACTTCCGGCGAGAACCTCGCGCAAAAAGTTATCCTCAGGATGGGGGGGATTCGCCCAAATCCTTTGACTGGAGGTTCCTAGCGCCACATCCGTCAGCATACAGAAAAAGCGCGATCGCACCCCTTGAACCACCAGAAACTTACCCACGCGCATATCTTCGACGGAGACATCCGCCTCCAATCGCACTTCCAATCCGCCAGAGAGAGAACCTTGAATGACTGAACCTAAGGGTTTATCTACATCCATCACTGCTAGGGTTTGAACGAAGCCAAGCCTATCTTATCGTTCTCTTCT